>CAZKGP010000081.1:0-8543 GCA_964552225.1 uncultured Acetatifactor sp. | reverse complement strand
TTCAACATATTCGTGGTCATGGGTTGTTTGCAGATGATTGTGCCATTTATCAGGAATATAAGGATGCATCTGGTGCGGTTAGGGTGGAATATAATTTTACGTATATCGACATGATAATGGATAGTTATCTGGAGCTAGGCATCAGACCCTTTTTGGAACTGGGTTTTATGCCTAAAAAGCTTGCATCGGGAGAACAGACTGTTTTCTATTGGAAGGGTAATGTGACACCGCCAAAATGTTATGAGGGATGGTGTGAATTGGTGCAGGCAACGTTGCTACATTTGATGAAGCGTTATGGTGCACAGGAAGTGGTGGAGTGGCCTATAGAGGTGTGGAATGAGCCCAATCTGCCAGGATTCTGGAAGGACGCGGACATGGAGGAATACTTTAGGCTGTTTGCCTGTACCTTCCATGCAATCAAAGAGGTGGACAAGCGATTCCGAGTAGGCGGACCAGCTGTTTGTGGTGTGGCGGATGAACTGTGGATTCGTTCCTTTATGGAATTTTGCAGCAGGGAAAAAATTGCAGTTGATTTTGTAACTCGCCATCATTATACAACAGAGGTACCAGAGGTGGTGGGACACTATGGTTATGCCAAGCTGTCTGAGCCAAAGTATGGTTTTGATAATCTTAAGACTACAAGGGATATTATTGATAGTTATGAAGAATATAAGGGACTAGATATCCATATAACAGAATTTAGTACCTCTTATATTCCCAATTGTCCGCTTCATGATACCAATCAAAATGCAGCTTATATTGCGGGTCAGCTTTCCAGACTTGGTGAAGTAAATGAATCGTATTCATACTGGACGTTTGGAGATATATTTGAGGAATTTGGGGTGCCATTCACTCCCTTTCATGGAGGATTTGGTTTGGTGGCAAATGGCTGTATTCCAAAGCCTACCTTTTGGATCTTCCAATTCTTCAAAGAATTAAAAGGAACTTGCGTTCATAAATCAGAGGAAGCAGTCATTGTGCTTCGAGAAGATGGAAGCTACTGTGGTGTGGTATGGAATTCTAGCTTGGAAAGATGCGGGAGATTACTAGAGATTACGTTTGCTTTACCAGTTGGGAATAAGAGGGAGAAGGAATATTTTCTTCTTGTGAAAACAGTGGATGAGGAAACCTGTAATCCGTTAAAGGTCTGGCATGATATGGGAGAGCCGTCCAGTCTCTCAGACAGGCAGAAAAAGCTACTTAGGGAGTCTGCAAGACCGGCGGTGAGTAGTGTCAGAAAAGGACAAACGGATGGGAAAGTTGAAGTGGTATTACAGGTAAAAGAGCATGGAGTTTGCTATTTTGAGTTAAATTCTATTTGCGGGCAATCTGATCGTGGTTATAGTTATGATAGGGTGATGCAATCAAAAACTTTAAATATGTAGTGCGCTTACAAAATTAAATAGAATATCTGTTGACAATAATTAGTATAGGTAGTATTATACCTTTAAAATAGGTATAGCACTACCTATACTATTTTAAAAGGAGTCAATATATGAATATAGAAAATTTAGATAAAAGTAATCAATTACTAAGTTATGTAAATATATTTTTATTAGCAAATCGTTTGCAGACGATTATGGATAGGAATTTGAATGAAATATCATCAAAGCAGTGGATTGCTCTCATTATGTTAGGTACGTTTGAAGAACCGCCAACCTTAAAAGAATTAGCACTAAAATGTGGAATTACACATCAAAGTACTATGCAACTTGTGAAGAAGCTACAAGAAAAAGGGTATGTTTCTATTGAGCCTGACAAAAAGGACAAAAGAGCTATTCGCATAGTGTATACACAAAAGAGAGAACTATGGACAGACCAGTATGCGCAAGAAAATGAAAAATGGTTGTATGCTATATTTTCTGATTTAACGGAAGAAGAATTACAGATATTTTGTTCCGCACAATTTAAGATTTATGACCGCTTAGGGCAGATAGAAGAAAATGGAGGTTATTATGGGAATAAAATTGACTAATACAAATAAGATAAAATTGTTTATAAGGTGCATCATTTTTGCCTTAGTTTCTGCAATTGTATCCACTCCATTACAATTATTTAACAGTATTGTCATTGAGGGAATACAAGGCCCTCCTCCTTTTGTTACGGTACCTTTCTTGTGTTATGCTCTTTTTATGAAAGTATTATTTGCCATTGGATATTTGCTAATTGGATATAAGTTGCCAATCAAAAACACTATATTGCGAGGCTTTACCTATATAATGTTTGTTTATTGTGGTAACTATATTCCACAAGTGCTAGGTATGCTTGGGGGAGATGGTACAATCATACAATCCGCCTTTTCGCCATCAATTTTTATTTGTGATGCTATTTCCTTTATGATAGACGGAGTAGTGTTAGGACTAATTATGAAAAAATATCATACGGATTATATAAAGTCCAAGTACCCTAAGAAACAGATTATTCTGGCTAGTATTTTATGTGGAATTTCTTTTCCCTTCTTGGTTTTTATATTAGAATTAGTAACAGGCAAAATAAATTCTAATTATTATAGCCATATAGCAATGGGTGTTTCTAATAAAAGGGCAACACAATTCTATATAGTGTTTTATGGTTTTATTGCCATAGCAGGAATATTATTACCTATTTTTTATAGATTAACAAATCATATTAAAACCAATTTGCAAAGTGCACTTTTATGGGGATTATTCTACGCTGTTTTCATATGGAATCCTGTAGTAGTGATAATGATTTTCTTTGGTTCTATGTTAAATGCTACATTTGTTTTTGCTATTATTTTTACAGTGGCTATTGTATTTACTTGTTTGCTTAATTGGTATACTATATGGATATATAACTATAGGAAATAGGAAGGTACATTATGGATTTATTTGAATATATGAGAACCACAAATATGGAAAAGGAATCTCCTCTTGCTGCAAGAATGCGACCACGCACTTTGGAGGAAGTGGTGGGGCAGGAGCATATTATAGGTGAGGACAAGTTATTATATCGTGCCATTAAAGCAGACAAGGTTAGCTCTGTTATTTTTTATGGACCTCCAGGAACTGGTAAAACTACCTTGGCGAAGGTGATTGCCAATACAACAAGCGCAGAGTTTAAGCAGATTAATGCCACTGTTTCCGGCAAAAAAGATATGGAAGAGGTTGTAAAATCAGCCAAAGAATTGCAGGGTATGTATGGAAAGCGTACTATTTTATTTATAGATGAGATTCATAGATTTAACAAAAGCCAGCAAGATTATTTGCTGCCGTTTGTAGAAGACGGAACCATTGTTTTAATAGGTGCGACGACTGAGAATCCTTATTTTGAAGTAAATAGTGCGTTGATTTCTCGCTCCATTATATTTGAATTAGAGCCTATCCCCATGGACGCAATTAAGGAGCTGCTGCATAAAGCCGTAGTAGATAAGGATAGGGGAATGGGTGCTTATGATGCAGTAATAGATGAGGATGCTCTTGAGTTTTTGGCAGATATTTCAGGTGGTGATGCAAGACATGCCTTAAATGCCATTGAACTTGGTGTTATGACGACTAATCGGGGTGAAGATGGTAAGATACATATTACACTGGAAGTTGCGGAGGAATGTATACAGAAGCGTGCTGTGAGGTATGATAAGAACGGAGATAATCACTATGATACGATTTCTGCTTTTATAAAAAGTATGCGAGGTTCTGATCCTAATGCAGCAGTGTATTACTTAGCTAGAATGTTATATGCAGGTGAGAGTGTTACCTTTATTGCTAGAAGAATTATGATATGTGCCTCAGAGGATGTGGGAAATGCAGACCCTAATGCGATTGTGGTTGCAACAAATGCTTCCATGGCGGTAGAGCGAATTGGTATGCCGGAAGCACAGATTATTTTGGCACAGGCAGCAGCATATGTTGCATGTGCGCCCAAAAGTAATGCATCTTGTAATGCTATTTTTGCAGCTATGAGTAAGGTGCGTGAAACAGGTAATCTGCCAATACCACCACATTTACAGGATGCTCATTATAAAGGGGCAGCCAAATTAGGACATGGAATAGGATATAAGTATGCTCATGAATATCCTAATAATTATGTGGAACAGCAATATCTTCCTACTGAGTTAATGGGACAAGAGTTCTATTCTCCTTCTGGGAATGGATATGAAGCTACCATTTCAGAGCATTTGCATAGAATCAAAAAGGAAGCTAAGGAAAGTTAAGCAGAAGTCATAAGTCATAGATTGTCAGAGAAAGGTACAGGACATATCTATGCAAAAGGCTTTTATAAACGGTGTTATTTTAACGATGGATAAAAACTGCAAGGTGGCAGATGCTGTTTTAATAGATAAGGCTTCTATTCGTAAAGTAGGTACAAAAGAAGAGGTGCTTCAGGCAGCTAATTCTAAGGTGAAAATAATAGATTTAAAAGGACGTACCATGATGCCTGGATTTGTAGATGCCCATGGACATTTTATCAATACGGCTATGTCACAGCTTAGCTTTGTAGATGTTAGATGTGCTCCTATTGGTCAAGTTGCAAGTATTGCTCAAATGATTGAGGTGTTAAAAAACTCTCCTCAGGCTCAAAAAGGGTATGGTCCTATTATTGGATATGGTTATGATGATACCTTGGTAGATGATGGTCGTTTAGCCAATGCTAAGGATTTAGATAAAGTGTCAACCACTCGCCCTGTTGTTGTCATTCATGCTTCTTTTCACTTGATAATGGCTAATTCGGTAGCTAGTAAAGATAAATCACTGGGTATCTTTAAAGGGGTGCCTACCATAGTAGGAATTAAGAAGTTAGCAAAACGCAGCGATGTTATGGGGAACTTACTAGTAGGAATTGGTAAGGTCAACCAGTCCTATTTAAAAAATGGTGTAACCACCATATGTGAGGGCGCAAATGGTAATAGTTTTGCAAAAATTGTAAAGCTTGGCATGGGAATGGGAGTGTTTCCGGGACGATATATTATTTGTCCTGCATTAATGGTCAGTGGAAAAGTTCCTCCACGTATTACTGGTAAATTTATCTTAAATGGTCCAGTAAAGTTAACCGTCCCAATGAGAGTCAATACTAAAACCAATTCTAAAATCAAAATAATGCAATTGCGGGAACAAATGGAAACTATATTAGATTCCAATCGATCTTTTGCCATTCATTGTGATGAGGATATAGGGCTTGATATTGTAATTGAAGCAATGGAAGGTTGCCATAATTTAAATAAAAATAATTATAAGAGGAACATAATTATACATTGCCAGACGGCTGAGGAGGAACAATTAGAAAAGATGAAGAAATTAAAATTGTATCCTTCTTTTTTTCCTGCGCATATATATGTTTGGGGTGATAAGCATTATGATAGATCACTTAATGCAGAGATTGTGGAGCGAATTAATCCTATAAAAAGTGCTGTAGACAAAAAAATGGTATTCAGCCTTCATAATGATTCTCCTATAACCGTAACCAATCCTCTTGAATTGGTATGGAATGTGGTGACACGAAAGACTGCAAGTGGAAGAGTCTTAGGGGAAGAACAACGTGTAACTGTAGAAGAAGCATTAAAAGGAATTACCATTTATGCTGCATATCAATATAAATTAGATGACATTTTGGGAAGCATTGAAGAAGGGAAACGTGCTGATTTTGTAGTGTTAAATTACAATCCTCTTCAAGTGAGCTGTGATAAGCTGCGTAATATTCAAGTACAGCGGGTGTGGATAGAAGGGAAGCTTGCTTGGTCTAATACCACTAAAAAGTTAAAATAATTGTTGTATTAGATATTGATAAATTGCCTCATTTTTACGTTGCCAATTATCGCAGATAGAAGCTGCTACTTCTGCTGTAGGTACAGACAATGTGACATCTACCAGATTAATTCCTCTATCTTTTGCAACAAGATGTGCTTCATACTCACCAGAGGTAGATTTATAGTAATCTCCAAGGACAGATACCTCGTTACGAAGAGAGAATTCATTTTCATGAAAAAAGAGGTTAATGTCTTTTTTAATGGGTTCACTAATGCGATTTTCAAAGTAATTCAGTGTTTGTTTTCCTTCTTCTGTGATTACAAGATGAGTGCGATTGCGAATGGTTTGTGCTTCTATCATGCCAGCATCTGTTAATTCGTTGATTACTTTTTGAAGAGTAAGAAAGTTAGTATATTCTTTTTCTAAAACAAAATCACTAACTTGCGCAGTCGTGAGAGGAAAAGATACTCGATTTAGCATATATAAAACGATTAATTTATAAAGTGTTAAGGGGTCTTGTAGCATATTTATGTTACCTTTCTAAGCCGATAGCTTTTCCTTGATACGTATTTTTAACTTTCATTTTTTGGTGCAGAGCATTTAAAACACCTCTTTTATTAAGGCTCCAAGTTGGAGCAATTAATAATTCTTTTGGACCATCTCCTGTAACACGGTGAATCACAATGTCTTGAGATAATAGCTCCAAACAGTGAATTACCACTTCAAGGTATTCCTCTTGTGTCATAACGGGGAATTTCTCAGTGGCGTAGTAGTTGGCTAAGTCCGTTCCCTTTAGCACATGAAGCAATTGTAGTTTGATACCAAAAGGCTTCAAGTTATTGAGATATCTTACGGTTGCAAACATATCAGAGAAGGTTTCCTTTGGAAGTCCTAGAATAACATGGACAATCACAGGTATATTATGTGTTTGCAGACACCCAAAGGTTTCTTCAAAGCATGAAAGGGGATAGCCTCTGCGAATAAATTCTGCAGTTTCATTATGTATGGTTTGTAATCCTAGTTCAATCCATATAAATTTTTCAGGATAATCGTTTTTTAATTTATTCAAAAGACCGATTACTTCTAGAGAAATGCAATCAGGTCTAGTGGCAATGGAGATACCACAGATATCAGGGTGGTTTAGTGCTTGTGTATAAATTTGTTCCAAATAGGATATAGGGGCGTAAGTATTAGTATACGCTTGAAAATAGGCAATAAATTGATTGCCTATTTTTTTATTTTTAAATAAGGTAAGTCCCTCTGCAATTTGCGCATCAATGGATTTGTCCAAAGTATCAACCGCAAAATCTCCACTTCCACCAGCGCTACAGAATATACATCCTCGATTGTCTAATGTTCCATCTCTATTAGGACATGTCATTTTAGCATCTAATGCAATTTTATAGCATTTTTGGTGCAATTCATTTTTGCAATATGCATCTAAAGAATAATATGGCTTACCATGCCAATCTGTTATCATACATGAATTCCCTATATGTTATTTTTAACTGCCTCAGCTACCTTTTGTGCAACAATAGGATTAAAAGCTTCTGGCATAATATTGTTCTCGTTTAATTCATTCTCAGGCACAAGAGCAGCGATTGCTTTGGCAGCAGCTAGCTTCATTTTCTCAGTAATCTGTGAAGCACGTCCTTCTAGAGCTCCCTTGAAGATTCCTGGAAAAGCCACTACATTGTTGACTTGATTAGGGAAATCACTTCTTCCCGTACCCACAACTTTGGCACCAGCAGCTTTGGCATCATCAGGCATGATTTCTGGAGTGGGATTGGCCATAGCAAATAGGATGGAATCTTTATTCATGCTGGAAACCATTTCCTTACTAACGATATTAGGAGCAGAAACTCCTACAAAAATATCAGCACCTTTAAGGGCATCTGCAAGGTTTCCGCTTTTACCTTCTAAGTTGGTTACTTCTACCATTTTCTCTTGCATCCAATTCAGACCTTCTGTGGATTTACACAGAATACCTACTTTATCACACATTGTAATATTTGGGAAGCCATAAGTGAGCAAAAGCTTAGTTATAGCTACACCAGCACTGCCAGCTCCGTTCACTACTACCTTACAGTCTTCTTTTGTCTTATTTACTACTTTTAATGCATTAATAATTCCCGCTAACACAACAATTGCAGTACCATGCTGGTCATCATGGAACACAGGGATATCTAACGTTGCCTTTAGGCGTTCCTCTATTTCAAAACAGCGAGGTGCACTGATGTCTTCCAAATTAATGCCTCCGAACCCTGGTGCCATATAGGTTATGGTCTTAATAATCTCTTCCGTGTCTTGTGTATCTAGACAAATGGGAATAGCATTCACACCAGCGAATTCTTTAAATAAAACAGCTTTTCCTTCCATGACAGGCATAGCAGCGTACGGACCGATGTTACCTAGACCAAGTACAGCGCTACCATCTGACACAACAGCCACAGTGTTGGCTTTCATTGTATATTTATAGGCAGCCTCCTTGTCTTCGGCAATTACCTTACACGGTTCTGCTACTCCAGGAGTGTATGCAAGAGATAAATCTTCACGAGATTTCACTGGGGATTTAGAAACAATTTCCAGCTTTCCGTTCCACTCCTCATGTAATAAAAGGGCTTTTTCATTTGTTGTCATAGTTAGAATCTCCTCTATATAATAACTGCTTTATGCAATTATAAAGTCAAATAATGTAATAATCATATAATAAATAAGCTTCTGTCGCAAGGGATATTTGTGTTATTATTGTCCATTAAGCAATTTTCTATTGACAACATTTGTCAAAAACTAGTAATCTGTAATGTATGTATGGAGGAAGCATTATGGAAAAAAGAGTTT
>CAZKGP010000080.1:0-8573 GCA_964552225.1 uncultured Acetatifactor sp. | reverse complement strand
TCCACTCTGAAACACCGCAAAATTGCGGTGTTTTTTCTATATAAAAGAATTGCAGACAAATGAACTTGCTTTATGTATTGAAATGGCATTGAGCTATCACTTATAGGATTTAAGTATAACGGGTTAGAAGATTTTCATATTAACACTTTTTGTCAATTAATATTTATAGTATAGATATGAATTGATAAGGAGTGTGGAAATAAAATGAAAATACTAATTAAAAATGCCAATGTTTTTGATGGAAAGCATAGTCAGTTAAAATTAAATCAAAATATAATTATTTTGGACAATATAGTAGAAGAAATAGTAGGGGGAGAAGTTTCAGATGAAAACTTTGATCAAATTCTGGATGCCGAAGGTTTAACTGCAATTCCTGGTTTGACGGATGCACATGTACACTTTGGGCATACCTTTATCGAAAACAGTACAGTAGATTATGATGTTGCAATATCCTCAGCTGTTGCTAAGAAATTATTGTATCAGGGTATAACATCTGTTCGTGATGCAGGTGGAATTTCGATTGGGTTAAAAAAAGCAATTGATCAAGGTGTATTAGAAGGTCCACGAATATATCCCAGTAATGCATATATTTCTCAAACTAGTGGACATGGTGATTCTATAGAAGCACATAATAATCGTGATATTCAATATAAAATTCCAACTTCAGCTATATTGGCAGATGGTGTTAGTGAGATACAGCGTGCTGTACGTGAACAATTGTATAGAGGTGCTTCTCAAATAAAATTAATGGCAGGCGGTGGCTGTGCATCTACATGTGATCCCTTATTTACCGTACAATATTCCTTAGAAGAAATGAAAGCCGCAGTTAATACAGCATCAGACTATGGAACTTATGTAATGGCACATTTATACACTCCAGAGTCTATGCAGAGAGCAATCAAGGCTGGAATAAAGAGCTTAGAACATGGTCACCTTTTAGACACAGAAACTGCAAAGCAAATTGCGGCAAATGATATTTTCCTGTCTCCAATGCCACAGTTTAGTGAAAAGGAAATCCAGTTTAGCCGCATCGGTTTAAAACAAAAAAAAGATGATGGGGTAAAAAAAGGAAAAGAGAAAAGTAAGAGTGATATTATTAGGGCAGGAATGGAGCAGACTACTGAACTGATTAATGCATATGACTTAAACATATTGTTTGGTACAGATTTAATGATTACATATCCTCAATACGAACCTAGAGATAGCTATGATTTTACATGTTACAAACAAAGATTTGGTAGTTTTAAAGGACTTCTAGCAGCTACTGGAAATGTAAATGCTTTAACAAATCTCACAACTTACCAAAATCCTTATTCGGAAGGGGAGATTGGCGTATTAAAACAAGGGGCTTATGCAGACATATTATTGGTAGCAGGTAATCCTGTAGAAGATTTAGATATACTTTCTGAGACTGAAAATATTAAACTTATTATGAAGAATGGAAAAGTATACAAAGATATAATATGACCCTTTTTTATATACAAAGGTCTCATGGATATGAAAGAGTGTAAAGCCTATTGAATTATAAATGGTTTTACACTCTTTTTGATTTGTGGTGTTTTTTCTATGAAAAGTATTATTTTTTTGATATTTTATAGTATGGGTTATCCCACATGCCATCAATATTTTCCCATAAAAGCTCAAAATTTGAGATTTCTGTTTTGCGATTATATGGTAAATCTTTCTCATCTTTGCAATTTGCAAAATCTTCTAGGCTCTCAGCAAAATAAAAATATTCACTGTCATATCCTACTAATGGTATGTAGTGAGTGATATGAGGACTGATATAAGGTACAATAACATGAATAAATACAATTACTGGTGCTCCCTTTAATAATTCTTTCTTTAAATCATCTATAGTTCCATCTGTTATAAATTCAGCTTCATAATCTAACTCATTAAAAAACGTTAAAATTCCATTTGGCGAAACACCTTCAGAGATTTTGCCAGGGAATGTTTCATATAGTTCCATACCATCTGCTTCTTCTCCATAATGACGTAAAACATAAGCTGAGGCGAAAGCAGAGCATTCCGTTCCGGTCTGATAGTCAAATTGGTTACTAGTTTCAATCATATAAGATTCTGGAATAGTTATATTATCATCCAGATTTAATTCTTCAGATGAAGAACTTGTTGAATAAGAGCCTGTTGAGGAAGAACTTGTTGAAGAGCAGCCAGTTGTAATGGTCAGTAATGTAATAATTAAAGCAATACTTATTAAATTTTTCATGCAGGAATCCTCCTTAAATTTAGTTCTTATTTATCATTAATTATATAAGAGATATAGAAGCTTGTCGATAATTAGTGTGAAATAAAAACTAATTAACTTTACATTATATTTATTAGGTAAAATGTGAGTAATGTTGTATAATATAGTTGTAATTAAACCGAAAGGATGAATGATACAAATGAGTGAAACGAATCAATATATAGCAGAAGGCTTTACGTTCAGCAGGCCAGCCGATGCACAATTAGCTTCGATAGAAAAAAAGAAAGTTGCATATTTAGAATCTCGTATGGATTATACTAATCCTAAAGAGATTTTAAAAGTATATGAAAAAGCCATAGCTGAAAGGGTGTTTAAAACTCCAATCGGTCTTATGTATTTGAAAAAGATACAAGATTATTTGATTGAGAATTTAAATGAACAAGAGGATAACATATCTCCAATTCCTCACTATGCTTTATACAATGATACTCTTCGTGATGATGTGAAACCAGTACGGAAACGGGTGAAACCTAATTCTAAAAAACAAAAAAATAAAAGTATGTTGCCATTTTCTATTATTATAAATATTGGACTCATTATATGTATTCTTATTATGTTTATGTTAACATTAAGTACAGACCAACCCAACTATTTGAATTATAAAAGAGTGGTAACTGACGAATATTCCTCTTGGGAACAAGATTTAATGCAGAGGGAAGAACGGGTGAGAGAAAAGGAACGCCAATTAAATATAGAAAATAATTAGTCAGTTTCACATATTTAACATAATTTTGTTTTATAATTATTTATACTAATAAAATCTTGATTTAAAGGAGACATATTAAAATGAAAGGTGTTAAAATTTTAGTAGTAGATGATGAATTTAGAATTAGAAAACTTGTAAAAGATTTTTTGGTTAAAAATAATTATAGTGTAGTTGAGGCAGAAGATGGAGAACAAGCAATAGATATTTTTCTTAAGGAAAAGGATATTGCGTTAATTGTATTAGATGTAATGATGCCTAAATTGGATGGCTGGCAGGTTTGTAAAGAAATAAGAACTTATTCAAACATACCGATTATAATGCTTACAGCAATGGGAGATGAACGACATGAATTACAAGGCTTTCAGCTCGGAATTGATGAATATATTAGCAAACCCTTTAGTCCCCAAATATTAGTTGCAAGAATTGAGGCGATTTTAAGAAGAACTACAGCTACTACAAATGAGAACGTACTAAAATGCGGTGGAATAGAAGTGGACAAGGCGGCACATCAAGTCTTAATAGATGGTGAATCTATTGAATTAAGCTTTAAAGAGTTTGAATTATTAACTTATTTTATGGAGAATGTAGGAATTGCACTGTCCAGAGAGAAAATACTTAATAACGTTTGGAATTATGACTATTTTGGTGATGCTCGTACAATAGATACTCATGTTAAGAAGCTTCGTAGTAAAATAGGCGATAAAGGAGATATGATTAAAACTATTTGGGGGTTAGGTTACAAAATGGAAGCAGAAATTGATAACGGAGAAAAAGTAAAATGAAACATTCAATCAGAAAACAATTTGCACTGATTTTTATTGGCTTGATGATTGGTGTGATTGCTATTGTTATGGTGATTAATTTACTCTTTTTGGAGCAGTTCTATATTTCTAACAAAACAAATGTTATTATTGATGTTTACGATATCATTAAAACAAAAACAAGCAATGAAGAATTTAATATACCTGAATTTAATGACGATATGAATACAATTTGCTATAATTATAATATTTCCCTTTATGTAATGAATAGCGATTCTTATACAGTTTTTGCATCTGAAAATGGTGGAAGAAGTTTAGAGCCTACCTTGGCAAGATTTATTTTTGTGCCTAATAAATTGTATGGTGGATATAATAGAGGTAAAGAAGCGATAAGAACGGTACAGGCTAATGGTATTTCATATATTGAAATGATTTGTGTTTTGGATACTGGTTATTCTTTTATCATGAGAACTCCGATGGAAAGTATTAGAGAAAGTGTAAATATTTCCAATCGTTTTTTCCTATATGTTGGAACCATTATGATTTTTTTGAGTGGTATCGTTATTTGGGTAATTACTAAAAAAATCACGCGACCTATATTAGAGTTGACAGATATATCGAAACGTATGATACATCTAGATTTTGATGCCAAATATAAAGGAAGGACTAAGAATGAGTTTGCACTACTAGGTGAGAATATTAATAAATTATCTGATTCTTTAGAGGGAACAATTTCAGAACTAAAAACTGCTAATAATGAATTAAAAAAGGACATAGAGAAAAAAGAAGCAATCGATGAAATGAGAAAAGAGTTTTTGTCTAATGTATCTCATGAGTTAAAAACGCCGATTGCTCTCATTCAGGGTTATACAGAAGGTCTTCAAGTTGGAGTAAATGATGATGAGGAAAGTAAAGATTTTTATTGTGAAGTAATTATGGATGAAGCAGCTAAAATGAACAATATGGTGCAACGTTTGATGTCATTAAATCAACTTGAGTTTGGCAATGATACAGTGGCCATGGAACGATTTGATATTGTTAAGATGATTCAAACTTATGTTCAATCTGCTCAAATTTTAACTTCTCAAAAGAATATAGAAGTAAGACTGCAAGAATATCAACCAATATTTGTATGGGCAGATGAATTTAAAATAGAAGAAATTTTTGCTAATTATTTTTCAAATGCAATCAATCATTGCAGCGGTAAAAAAGTTATTGATGTAAAATTAGAAGAAAAAGATAAAAAAGTTAGAGTGACCGTATTTAACACAGGTGAACCTATACCAGAGGATGCTATATCCCATGTATGGGAAAAATTTTATAAAGTAGACAAAGCAAGGACAAGGGAATATGGAGGTAGTGGAGTTGGACTTTCTATTGTAAAAGCAATAGCTGAATCCATGAACCTAGACTACGGGGTGAAAAATTATACAAATGGAGTATTATTTTGGTTTGAGTTAGAATTAGTAGAAGAGCAAATATAGAAAGGATTTATATGAGGGAAAAAGAAGAAGTAAGGGACAACGCGATTGAACTGGAACGTGCGTTATTAGTTGGAGTAGATACCGGAAACGAAGATGATTTTGAAAGCTCAATGAAAGAGTTAGGCAGCCTAGCTGAGGCCTGCAATATGCAAGTTGTAGGAGTTATTACTCAGAAAATGGATGCCGTTAACAAAGCATACTATATTGGTACTGGAAAAGTAGAAGAGGTAAAGGAATTTTCTATTGAATGTGAGGCTGATGTAGTGATTTTTGATAATGCGCTATCTCCATCACAAATTAAAAATTTAGGGAATGAATTAGAAAAACCTATTTTAGATCGTACCACGCTTATCTTAGATATTTTTGCAGTGCGTGCTCAAACAAAAGAAGCTAAAATTCAAGTGGAAACTGCTAGATTGCAATATTTTTTACCAAGATTGGTAGGGATGCATGCTGCACTGAGCAGACAAGGTGGCGCAAGTGGTAGCATGAGTAATAAGGGAACCGGTGAGAAAAAACTAGAATTAGATAGACGTAAAATAGAGCATCGTATTGACGAATTGCGTAAAGAATTACAAGAAATAAGCAAAGAGCGTGTGACACAGCGAAAACGTCGTCATTTATCAAGAACACCTCAAGTATCTTTAGTTGGTTACACCAATGCAGGTAAGTCAACTGTGATGAATAAAATGGTGGATTTATATGGTGATAATCCAGAAAAGAAAGTATTAGAAAAAGATATGTTATTTGCTACGCTAGAAACTAGCGTTCGCAATATCGAAACAGGCGATAATAAACCATTTTTTTTGGTAGATACGGTTGGATTTATTCATAAATTGCCTCATGGATTAGTAAAAGCGTTTCAATCTACCTTAGAAGAAGTGAAATATGCAGATTTATTAATTCAAGTAATAGATTTTTCAGATGAAAACTACAAACAACAAATGGAAGTTACAGAACAAACATTAAAAGAGTTGGGAGCAAGTGACATTCCTATGATTTACATTTATAATAAAGCTGATAAATGTAATATGGAAAATTTACCTAAAATAAGAGAAAATCAAATATATATGTCAGCTGTGAATGGTATAGGTATTGAAGAGTTAATTGATATGATAAAAGAACAAACTTATAGCCAAAATGTTGACAGCGTTTTTCTGATACCGTATGATAAAGGTGCAGTTAGTTCTTATTTCATGGAACATGCAACTGTGAGATCAACAAGCTATGAAGAAAATGGAGTTCTTCTATCTGTAAACTGTCATAGACAGGATGCAGAGAAGTATAAAGATTATATTGTATGACAGCGTGTTTGAGTGATACTCGAAGTCGCTAGATTTTGGAAATATGGGGGTAATATATTGGGAGAACAAGATGGAACTAATATAGAAGGGAAATTTGAAAAACTATCGACTCAGACTCAGGAGTTGCTCCAACAATCAAATGATACGAATTTTACACAGTACTTGATGAAATTTAAAGCAAGATTAGTTAACCAGAAATACCAATTGGATTTATTACAAGATGAGTTGGATCGAAACCATCAACTTTACTTAAAACGTAAGGAAATACAACAGCCAACAGCGCCTGTGCAAACAGCTCCTATACAAATGGAAACCATTCAACACCAACGGTTTCAACAACCGGTGCAGAATCACCCCCAACAGCCGATGCAACATCAACGGCCTGTTATGGCGACTAGAAAAAGTAATCCGGAATTTACCTTTGCAGTGGTAATATTTAGTGTTATTGGAGTATTCTTTTTACTGTCAGCCTTTGTTATATTAGGAATGAATTTTATGAATGGGTTCGTAAAAGGAATGAGTCTTTATGCAATTTGTATTATCCTGATACTTGTTTCTGAACTTGTTCTTCACAAAAAAAGTTCTAAACTAAATATGACCTTGACTACAATTGGTATTTGCGGACTTTATCTTGCTACGGTCATTAACAATATTCAATTGCATAACATAAATACTTTAATCGCAGTAATAATTACTTCTTTAATATCTGCTGGTACGTTGTTGTTAAGTTATAAAAGGGATTCTTGGTTATTACGAATAGGTGGAATCTTTGTGTGTTATCTATGCTTACTGACATTTCAAAACTCAAGTTATGAGAATGAAATTATCATAATTGCAATTGTTTTAGTGTTAATTAATATCATTGGTGTATTTATTCCAATGCAAAGAGCACAAATTGCAGTTGGCACTATACATATGCTAGGTAGTACTATTTTTAATCTTATCTTTCTAATTCGTCTTTTTTTTATAAACGAGATGGTGACTGGATATAAGGTGGGATTTTTACTAGTAGGATTTATAATATTACACTTGATTTTTGCAAAAGTTATTCAAGATGGATATAAAAAGAAAGAAAGTGGAGAGTATTTTGATGTTACAGGTGTTATAATTGCATACTGTTTTAGCGCAGGATTTTATCTGCTCGCCATCAACTACTTCGGCTACAGTTTAAAACCTGAATTTTTATGGATTAGACATGAATTTTTATGGCTAAGACATATAAATACCTTTGGATTATTAGCAATATGTCTTATTTTCTTTTTTGTAATGTTTAAAAAGAAAGAAAAGTGGATTTTATATTATGTTGGAAATTTAATTGTATTTACTGTTTATATGTCTATATTCTCAGGTTATAATGATTTGTTTGAAGGTGTTATGAGCATTGCAGCTATATTTGTATTCTCTAAACTGTTCACTAGAGTGGATGAATTACGTTATAGTGAAGGGATTATTTTTGCAGTAACTTGTATTTATACCATATTTACTTTTATTTTAAATAAGAATATCTCGTATGATAATAAGTATTATATATACTTGCTACCTGCTTGTATTTTATTATCCACTTTATTTTTGCATCGTTGGCAAACATATTATGAATGTGTTATTATTTTTACTATGGTAGTATTACTGTCTTTGAAACTGCCATATCAATTGCAGTTACCCGTTATTGTTGGAATTTTATTTATAGCAATATTAGTCTTTAATAATGTTAAAAGATGGAGGGGCAAAGGCATTGTAATATTCAATATTGGTGCATTGATTGGGCAGATTATATGTTACCTATATTTAATGGAATCAATATACAAAAATGAATATCTAGTATATGCTATGATGCTAGTGTTTGGCTTGGCTACGATTACATTAACTTTCCATAAAAAATATCAAATGGATTTTACGATGAAAGAACTTATTGTAGCTCTATTCCTAACATATATGGCATTTGCGTGTAGAACAGGTATTCCGATTTTTACAAGTGTTTTGCTAATGATAATTGCATTAATTAGTGTAGGCAGTGGTTTTGTTATTAGTAAAAAGAGTGTAAGAATATAT
>CAZKGP010000079.1:0-8605 GCA_964552225.1 uncultured Acetatifactor sp. | reverse complement strand
AAACCGTATTTAAAGAACCAAGTGTTGTATTTACGGCATATGCAACAACCATTGGTTTAACGCTAGTGGGAACTGTATTGGGATTATTTCTGCAGACTATGACTGCATATGTGTTAACTCGTAAAGATTTTGAGTGGAGAAATGGATTCTCCTTCTTCTTTTACTTTACAACACTATTTAATGGAGGATTGGTTCCATATTTTGTATTAATGACCAATACATTAAAACTTAAGAATAATTATTTGGCATTGTTATTGCCATTATTATTCAGTGTATATAACTTATTAATTATGAAAAGTTATATCACAGCATTGCCAGAATCTCTCATAGATGCAGCTAAGATAGACGGCTGTGGAGAGTTTACGATATTTTATAAAATTGTAGTGCCTTTAATTAAGCCAGCATTGGCGACCGTTGGTCTGTTTATAGCATTGGCCTATTGGAATGATTGGTATAATGCAATGTTATATATCACTGATAGTCACCAAAATATGTATCCACTACAGTATTTCCTATATAAGCAAGTAAACAATATAGAAACATATAAGAAATTAATATCAAATAATGCCTTAAGCAGTTCTGTAGTGAGTGCATTATCACTACCTACACAAACATTAAAAATGGCATTGACGATTGTAGTTACAGGTCCTATTGTACTGGCATATCCGTTTGTACAGAAGTACTTTGTACAGGGAATTACGATTGGGGCGGTAAAGGGCTAAGTGTGGAAAGAACTTGTAAGGCGTCGAAGTACGCCGCCAAACAAGTTCTAAGTTCCACACCGAAGAATGGCTCGGGGAGCCATTCTTCACACGCGTGTCGCTAAGGCGGCAATTAAACTTGAAGTTTTACTCAAATTAATGAGTAATCTTATATAATTATAAGGAGGATTTAGGATGAAAGGTTGGAAAAAAATTGTAGCGTTGGGGTTAGGACTTACAATGAGCCTAGGTTTATTGGCAGGATGTGGTAAATCAGATGATCAAACATCAAACCCTGTAGCAGGTACAAAAGAAGAAAGCAAGGTAGATTCTAAGGAACAAGGTGGAGGAGATGGAAAAACATTTAATGGTATAGACATTTCTGAGCATGTAGACTTGAAGATGTATCTGCTTGGTGACAGAGCAGCGGATTTTGACGAAGTATATGGTGAAATCAATAAGATTTTAGAAGAAAAATTAAATTGTTCTATTTCTGTTGACTTCTTATCATGGGGTGACCATGAGACTACATATTCTTTGCTTTTTTCTTCCCAAGAAGATTTTGATTTAATTTTTACAGCATCAAGCTGGGGACATTATGAGCAAACAGTATCAATGGGTGGTTTCCATGCATTAGATGAAAGTTTTATCCAAACTTATGCACCTGGTATTTGGGAAGTAGTACCAGAAATGGCTTGGGATCAAGCAAAGATTGATGGCACCATTTATATGGTACCAAACTACTCAAATGAATTTAACCAAGACGTTATGGCTGTTCGTGGTGACCTAATGGAAAAATATGATATTAAAGAAATTACTTCATGGGATGAGCTGATGGCTTTCTATAAAGCATGTGCAGCTGATGGTATCTATGCAAGTCAGGGTGGACCATGGTATCAGTACTTCCAGTCTCAAGGCTATGCAATTACTGGTGGCGCACCACAGGGTGGAGAGTTTATTCTTTACAATGCGCAGGATCCTAGTGATTTAGACTTCCAGTACATTCTTGACTGGGATGGATTCCGTGATTACTGTGTACAGATGAAAGAGCTAGCAGATATGGGCTGTTGGTCTCCAGACGTATTAAACGCTAGTGAAGAGAGACAGACAGGACTTCTTACTGGAAGAACAGCTTCTATGGTATGGAATCTTGGAAGTTGCGGAACTTATGGAAAACAAGCTAATAAAGAGAATCCAGATTGGAATATAACCATAATTGATCCAGTTGCATCTATGCCTAAAAAAGTTAATTCATACATCAACAATGGTGTTGCCATTAACATAAATAGCCAGAAAAAAGAGAGAGCTATGATGGTATTAAATGAGTTCTATACCAATCCAGAAGTTTATGATACAGCAATGTTTGGTATTGAAGGTAAGCATTGGGAAGCAATAGGAGAAGATCAGTATAAAAGTATTGATCCAACCAACTATGGTGTGAACAACAACTGTAACTGGGGCTGGAATAATGCAGATTTAAAGAGAACTGAATTTATTGAGAATAGAACAGCTTTAGATGATAGATGTGAAGAGTTAGAAGCAAGCTTTAATGCAAACATCAAACCAAGTCATGTTTATGATGGGTTCAACTTTGACTCTACTCAGGTAAGCACACAGTTTGCAGCGGTGGAAGTAGCTTTGAGTAACTACTATAAGCCATTGACCAACGGTCTTGTGGATGATGTAGATGCCGCTATCGCAGCAATGGCAGCAGATTTAGAAAGCGCTGGTATCCGTGATGTAATTGCAGAAATGGAACGTCAGGCAGCAGAATTTGTAGCAGAGAAATAGAAATAAAGTAACTTAGTATCTACATGGGTGCCAAAGGGAAGAACGAATCCTTTTGGCATCTATAATATAAGCTCAATAATGAAGGAGAGGTATAGAATGAAAAAGCTAAAATGGAAAAAATGGCTGGCAACTGCCTTATCTGTAAGCATGATTGCAGGAAGCTGTCTTGTAGCATCAGCTGCTGGTCCAGAGGACTATTTTAACGCAAAGTATTATTCATCAAATTATGAGGATTTGCAAAAAACATTTAATAATGATACCAAACAGTTATTGAACCATTATCTAACTTATGGCTTACGGGAGGGGAGAAAAGCCATTCCATTTTTGGATCTAGTTAGTTACCGTAAGGCTTATAATGATTTGGATAAGGCCTTTGGTGATGATTGGTCTGCTTATTTAAACCATTATATGACTCATGGAATTAGGGAAGGCAGAAGTAGCTTTGGGGATTTCGATGCAGTAGCTTATGCAAGACGTTATCCTGATTTGAATGAAGCATTTGGTTTAGATGTACTGGCATTGTATAAGCACTGGATTAACTTAGGTGAAGCAGAGGGTAGAGATGCAAGCGGACCAGATCCTTCGCCCCAACCTCGGGTGTCTTCAAATACAAATTCATCAAATGAAAATCCAGGAGTAACCGACCCAGGAACAACAGACCCAGGCACAACAGACCCAGGAACAACCGACCCAGGAACAACAGATCCAGGCACAACCGATCCTGGAACAACAGACCCTGGTACAACCGATCCTGGTGATACAGGTACCACATATCCGCTACCAGATGGTCCTGAAGTATCTGATATATTTGTAAAGCCAATTGAAAATATTTCAGACGATTTTATTAGAGGTATGGATGCATCCGCTGTACGTGTTATAGAAAACAGTGGCGCAAAATATTACAACTATGAAGGTAATGAGCAGGATGTATATATGACATTAGCTCAATCTGGTGTAAATTATATACGTCTGCGTGTATGGAATGATCCATATGACGAAAACGGTAATGGATATGGTGGCGGTAATAATGATGTTCCTACTGCTATTGAACTCGGAAAGCGTGCATCTAATTATGGCATGAAGGTATGTGTTGACTTCCATTATTCAGATTTCTGGGCAGACCCTAAGAGACAACATGCACCAAAGGCATGGGAAGGCATGAGTGTAGATGAAAAATGTGACGCACTTTATGACTTTACAAAGACAAGTCTTACGGAAATGCTAGATGCTGGTGTAAATGTAGGCATGGTACAAATTGGTAATGAAATCAATAACGCTATGTCTGGTGAAACATCTCGTTCTGCAGTTAATGAACTTTTGAAATCAGGAAGTCAAGCAGTTCGTGAAATATCTGAAACTTACAATAAAGACATTCAAATAGTAGTACACTATACAAAGATTGAAATGAATGATCAAATAGATGATTTGGTTGCAGGTTTGTCAGAATCTGGTGTTGATTATGATATCATTGGTTTATCCTATTATCCATTCTGGGATGGTACAAATGAAAACATGCAGACGGTTGCTAGACTCATTCAAGAAAAACATGGTAAAAAGGTTATGATAGCAGAAACCTCCTATTGCTATACTACTGAAGATGGTGATGGCTGTGGTAATAGTTTTGACGGCATAGATGACTTGGTTGATGGTTACCCAGCAACCGTGCAGGGACAAGCTAGTATGATTCGTGATATCTGCGCAGCAGCAAACGAAGTTGGTGCACTTGGTTTATTCTATTGGGAAGGAACATGGATTCCAGTTGGTCCAGCAACTGCAGATAATTCTCCTATATGGGAAGAGTTTGGAAGTGGTTGGGCAAGCAGTTATGCGTCAGATTATGACCCAGATGACGCTGGTTTATATTATGGTGGCTGTTCATGGGATAATCAGGCAATGTTTGATTTCAATGGTCATCCACTTGCATCACTAAATGTATTCAAGTACTTAAAATATGGTTCTACTACAACTGTAGCAATTGATAATATTCCAGATGTTTATTTTTCCTGCAATGTAGGTAATAATATTGAACTTCCTGAAATGGTTAATGTTATTTACAATGACCCTTCATTAAATAAACAAGTTCCTGTTACTTGGGATGCGGAACAGATTGCAGCTATCGATATAAACAAAGGTGGTACCTACGACATTACAGGGACTGTTGAGGGCGGAGCCACAGTTATCTGTCATGTAGAGGTTATCATGGATAATTTCGTTTTGAACTCAAGTTTTGAGGATTCTGATACTTCTATGTGGACGGTTGATGTAAGTAGTGGAAATAATCCAACTGATTTTCAGAAAAATGCAGACGATGCGCGTACAGGCGAATATTCATTCCACTTTTGGTCAGAAGAAGCTATGGAATTTTCTATTGAGCAGGAGTTCACAGACTTGGATCCTGGAACCTATAAGCTTACCACATATGCTCAAGGTGGTGATGTGAATGGAGATGCTTCTATGGAATTATATGCCATTGTAAACGGAGTGGAGCAAAAAGTTCCCTTTATGGTAGTTGGTTATGATAATTGGCAGAGCCCTACAATTCCTGAAATAGTGATTACTGATGGCACGCTTACAATTGGAGTGCGGATGAAGTGTAATCCTAAGAGTTGGGGAAGCGTGGATGACTTTACATTAAATAAAATATCGGATTAAATAATAATGTTATTCAACAATACTATGGCTTGTATCGCCCGTTTTTCAATGAGACTATCGTCTGTTTAGACACTTCCAAGGCAGCAGCAAGTTATAAAAAATACAGCTGTAATTAAATAGACTTTGCATTCCTAGCATGCTATACTCTTACTTAGCGGATTAAGTGTAAGGGAAGCAATAACAGTATCTGATAAAACGACTATGTACGAAATACAAGTTAACATCTTAACCAGTAAAGTTGAAAAATTAGAATTAGAACTTGTAAATATAAAGAATAAAATAGCATAAAAAAGTAGTATGAAACAAACCTGCCATTCAAAATAGTGAATAGTAGGTTTGTTTTGACTAAATCATAAAACAGTGTAGGAGGAATAACATATGAAGATACACTTTCTGGGTCAGGCTATATTACAAGTAATTGGTTTGTCTTATGCATCAGTAAGATACAAAAATAAGGATGTTGACGGGATTGATAGTTATAATCCTAAAGTAGAGTATGGTTTACCTTTTGATGGCGAATGGGGTGTAGCAAATGGCGGTGTTACAAAAGAAACATCCCACTCGTGGGAAATTCTCCCGCAACGTTTTGCTTATGATTTCTTGATTGTGGATGAGGCTGGCGAGAGCTATTGTGGAGACAAGAAGGATTTACATAGCTATTATTGTTATGGGAAGTACATACTTGCCCCAGCAGACGGTGTAGTGGTTTCTATTAAAAACAACTTCCCTGATTGTCGCATCATGGACGATGGACAGCCTGACCCTAATACCCCAGATATTGGTGGGAATCGAATTATTATGAAACATTCTTCAAATGAGTACAGTACCATTTGTCATCTGATGCCTAAAAGCATAACAGTACGAAAAGGACAGACGGTAAAGAGAGGTGATGTGATTGCCAAATGCGGTAACTCTGGTAATACCACGGAACCTCACATTCATTTTCAGGTGCAAAATACAGCCCATTTTTATTCATCAATTGGTTTACCCATCCTATTTAACAATATTCAAAAAAGGGTATATGAAGAATATGACAAAATTGATCCTTGTACTTTGCCGGAAAAAGAAGAAATAGGTGGCGGCTATATACATAGGGGATTTTTAGTAAGAAATCAAAGGAACCCCAAATAGAAACAGCGCACAGATTCAAAAAGAGTCTGTGCGCTGCCTTCTTGTTCGCCTGGCATAGGCGCAATCTTAAGGATAGGAGCACTTATGGACTGAAGGTGTAATAATTCTCATTTATAGCAGGAACATCATACTTTATAAAAAGCTTGAGCCCATTCTCCAGTTGTTCTTCTGGAACCTCCACATAAAAACGGTAATAGGGCATAAGATATTCTTCCCAAGAAGGATATTTGTAAATAAGCTCCGCCTTTGCTATATTTTTTTTGTCAATATATGTTCCCTTTAATAACAATTTAAGTGCTTTAGATGAAGAGATAAGTGGGTAGTCACCTATTTTCTCAGAAAGGTCTGTATTATAAAGACGTATTGCACTTAATTCACCATTTTCAGTTGGATAAAAATAGGCACATTTATATTTGTAGTTTACCATTTGTTCTGCTATACTGCCTTTCTTTTCATAAACCTTATAAGAAAAGGAATGCTGGGCATAAATGTCATAATCCCCCGAGAGGTCAATAGCGGGTGATTCAAAGTCCAATAGTTCCTGATATTCATCAATTAGATAAGAAATAGTTTTTATCCCCTGCTCATAAGAAGTGTTAACACGGGGAAAGCAGTATTCATCAGGCAAAGTAATGGGGGTATCAAAGGATATGTAAACTGTACTATCAGCACCTACTTGTATCGTTACGCCTTCACCTGTGGTGATACCCAAAGTTGTGGCAGTTTCATGGATTCTTGTTTCCATCTCCTCTACAGTTAAGCCTGTTTGAGGTACTCCTGCACCATCTCTCTTCACTTGGTTTTTATAAACAGGAAGGGTGTCTATTCCGAAGCTGTCGTTCCATGGGTTGTCATTTTTAAGCTCAGAAATAGTAAAGGCAAATTTTCCCTCAGAACCCATCCCGCCCATATCGCTCATATCTTTAAGCACCAATATGGGAAGATCTGAATTAATATGAGTAGCCTGCGGTGGGATTAATCTAGTTGCACCAAGGAATATAAGGATAAAACAAGCAGCTGCCAAAATCCACTTAAGGGTTCTGTTTTTCTGTCTATATTCAAGTATATAATTAGTCTGTTGGATGATACTATCATCAATGGAACCAATCGCTTCATATAAAGTATGCGTATTCAAATTAATATTCACTCCCTTCCACATTAGTATAAATATTTATCTAAATATGTTTTTAAATTGTTACGGCATCTGAATAAAATAGATTTTACTTTAGATTCACTCATACCCATCTCTGTGGAGATAAAGGATATTGAATAAGTATGCCAATATCGCAGGACAAAAACAGTTCTCATTTCTTTATTTAGTGTTTTGAGAAAATCATTGATAGCTTTTGCCAACAAATCAGCTTCTACGGTCTCTTCTACACTGTTGCCAGAACTGATGCAATCCTCTAGCTCATGGAGGACAAGCTCCATTTCTCCTCCGCCTCGCTTCTTGGTTTTTAGAAATTTATATTTGTTAAAAGCAAGGTTTCTTGTGATTTTTCCTAAATAGGAAGAGAGAAGCGAAGGCCTATTTTCGGGCATAGAATTCCAAGCCATTAAATAGGTGTCATTCACACATTCTTCGGCATCTTCTTTGTTGAACAGTATATTTAAGGCTATGCATTTACAATAATTCCCATATTTTCTTGCAGTTTCAGAAATGGCTAACTCCGAGCGTTTCCAAAACAAATCCACAATTTGATTATCCTTCATATTAATAACCATGCCTTTCCATATTACCTACAAGCCTTGGAGCCGAGGCACAAATTTGCGTGTGAAAAAATTTATATTACATTAACATTCATCTATAAGGACAACAATAAAACAAAAAGGTTGCATACCAAATGCATCTTGATTACAAAACTAGACTTTAATTCTTATCGTAAAACGATAAAAATATATTGACATTCAATAGCGTTAATGTTATTTTATTGTAAAGAAAATGGTTTATAGTAGAGAATGTTATATAACGGATAGGGGATAATCACAATGAATAAAACAGTTAAATACATCAGCAATATCATCTACGCTATGGGCGTGATTAGTACTATTGTTCTTGGATTCATAGCACTTTGGGGGTCATTCCAGCCTATTAACCCCGATTCAATGCTTCCATTAAGTTGGAGGGATCAAGCATTTATACTCTTAGCTATGGGAGCGATTCCTATGCTATTGGCTTGTATGGCGGTTTATAAATTTAACCTTATTAAAAATTCATTGCATAAAAAGAGAACTTTTATTCTTGTATTTCTGCCGGGTTTTATATGCACTGGCTGTGCGCTTTTCTGGATTGGCATTCTGATAATTGGGTATATAAATATGTTCTTACA
>CAZKGP010000078.1:3851-8665 GCA_964552225.1 uncultured Acetatifactor sp. | reverse complement strand
CTTGTAGAGAAAACACTTGACTTTTCAAAGTGGGGGGACAAATAATAGTTCCCCATGCTTTGCTTCCTTCAATCCAATTCATGGGGTGTTGGCCTTTAATCTGAACTAAGTCTTTCATATAATCACCTCCCGAAGATAAGTCGCTCATTTACCGCAAATCTTTTTGCCCCTCCAACTTACGTTAACAACCTCGAGCGTTTGATTTGTTTGTCAATTTCATTTTTCTGTTTTAGTTATTTGTCTATTGTTTTCAGTGACTATATTTTAGCAAATTTTGCCATATTATGCAACGGATTTAGCCTTAAAATCCAATTAATTTGTATATTTGTTATTAATTGAAAAACTAAAACGTTTACGTTTATTAATTATACAAAAAAATCTGCTTGTTGTTTTCAAGCAGATTTTTTATCAATATAGAGAATTATTTAAAACTCTATTTTTCTTTTATAAATGTAAATTTTCTTATCATACCATATATAGGTGGTGAAGAAATTTTAACCCCTATTTCTATGGTTCCAGCAAAACATTCCACATTATTAATCTCGTATCGTTGCCAATCAAAATTGGATGGATGAATCACTTGTTCATAGCATTGTTCCTGTGTTTTCAAGTATAGCTTCACATCTACGTTTGTAGTATCCGTTCCTTGATATTCAACTTGAAGAGTATAATTTCCAGTTTCCTGAATTGGTATTTCCTGATGAATTGAAAATAAAAAGTTCATAGGAGAACTTAATTTTAAATATTTACCAGACTCAAAATCTTCTTCCTTTGATTCCAAAATCACTTCAACCCTGTCATCACTTTTTGAAATAATCCAACTTTCCCATCCTTTTGACCAATCTTCATTGATAACTAAATTATCTAAATAGTCTAACTTTTCTTTCACAGTTATTTCAATTAAAACATCTAATGAAACATTATCAATTTTTCCAACAAAAGAATATATTCCAGGTTTATCACACCATTTGTCTACTATATTAGTTTCATTCATATCCCAATTTACAGAATGTTTTTGAATAGTACCATCATAATATAATACATCCACGGTTTCTGGAAATTTAGGTAACTCACCTTTACATATAGTCAATGGTTGGGGCTGATATACTCGTGCAATTTTTTCTGGAGTAACATCTTTTCTAGTAAATAGAAATGATTCAATGCAATCCATAACGCGACCCGATTCATCTAAAATCCCCATATTTTCACTCCAGCCGTCATCTCCCTCTCTTGGAATACATATTGGCTCCCAGTAGTATACGCCTTTTCCCATGTTGTTTGGTAGAGAGGCTACTATATTCATAATCAAATCAATTGCTTCTTTTTGGCCTGCAGGGGTAGCAGGGATACCAGCAATTCTAATTTGCTCATCGTCAATAAAGCCTTTTTGACTACGACGCCATGCATATGCTGACTCTACTACCATAATAGGCTTTTGATAGTCTTTAATCAGATTCTCCATGCTGTTTTTAATATCTGAAAAAGTGCCATGCCAAAATGCATAATAAGATAATCCCATAATATCATAATCTAACATGCCATGAGCATTTGCCTGATCAAACCAGTCTTTTATATAAAAATATCTCCCCCCCTGATCAAGATGAATCATAACTTTCATTTCCTCTGAGTCTGCAACAGCCCTTGCCCCCATAATACCAGCATTAACTAAGCCAACTAGCCCATCCCAGTTAGGCACTTCACCATCAGGAAATAAAAATCCACTTCTGATTTCATTACCAATTTGAACAATATCAGGAAGTAACCCCTCTTTTTTGAATGCCATAAGGGTATCTTTTGTATATTCATACACAGCTTCTTTTAATTCTTCAAAGCTTAAATGTTCCCAAGCCTTTGGTTTTCTCTGCTGTCCTGGGTCTGCCCAATGATCAGAGTAATGAAAATCCAGCATAAAACTCATGCCATACTTCTTAACCTGTCTTGCCATAGCAATGGTTTGTTCCAAACTGCAATAACCTTTTGCCTCTGGAACGTTTTCTGGATTGTTCCAAATACGAAGCCTAATGGAATTCACTCCATATTTTTGTACAATTTCAAACGGATTCATTTCTGTTCCATCATAATCTTTTATTACCATTCCTTCATCTACACATTGTGGAACGAAGGAAATATCCATACCTTTATAAAAATCTCTCATATTCACTATTCTCCACTTATAATTAAATCCTCTTATTTGCGCAAACGGTTGCTCTAATAAGAGGATATCAAAAAATATATGTTAATGTCAATGTATAGAATATATGATACTCTTTTCAATTTTCTAGCACTTTATTACAATTGACTACCAATATACGTTGCACATTGTTGCGCAATCTATAGTTTCAACCTTATAGTTGAGTAGATTCTTTCATGGAAACCTCATACCCTAACAACGTTCTATTTTGAACATCCTTCCCCTCGATATAGTCTAACAGAGTTTTACAAGTTGTCATTCCTAATTCTCGAACATCAAATTGCAGTGATGTGATAGAGGGCATATTTGTCTCCAAAATCGTACTATTATAAAAAGATGCTATTTTAATATGTTGAGGTACACGAATATTGGACTTATGTAACTTATTCAATACGTATGTACAAATTGAGTCATCCATGCAGATAATGCATTTAACGCCACGATGTAACAGCTCTTCTGTAGCATGACTGGCTAATATGCTATTATCAACATCCATATAAATAAGGCTATTGTCAACACTAATCCCCTTTTCAACATAGGCGTCCATATAACCTTGTAATCTCTTCTTGGTAACAACGTGCTCTTTATTTCCACCTATAAGTCCCATTTTATGTATGCCGCTTTGGAGCAAAATGCTAGTTAATTCCTTGCAGGCACTTCGATGGTCATTGTCCACCTGAATAATATTTTTATTCAAGGATGTACCGATGGCTACAAACGGAATTCCCGCTTCCAATAAAAATTCGGCTGGAGCATCGTTGACCAAGGTACGGCTTAAAATAACACCATCCACCTTGTGATTCTCTACTAACCGTTCTAGCTGGCTTATATTCCTGTCCTTCACCATAGAAATCAAAACATCATAATCCATAGTTGAAGCAATTTCACATATGCCAACTAAACTTTTTTGAAAAAAAGACATATCAACCAAACCATAATCACCTGGCATAACAAAGCCGATATTATATGTTTTTTGTTGTGCAAGACCTTTGGCAATTGCATTGGGACTATAGTTATTTTCCCGAATATACTGTAACACCTTTTCCCTTGTGGCTTGTCCAATTCGTCCTTTACCAGAAATTGAACGAGATACAGTAGTTTTAGAAACCTGTAATTCACGAGCAATGTCATCAATTGTGAGCTTATTTTTCTTCATAACTATTCCACCTTTTTGTATTTCTTATTATAATCATTTGCAATCCATGCGCAAACGGTTGCTCTATATAAGATTACAAAATCTTTTACTTTCAGTCAATAGTATGAGTTCACAATTAAACGTATATAACTTTATCTATTTTTAACAAATTAGGAATAGTTTTCTGAAATTGCTTCCCACAAAGTATCTTCCACACTTTCACAAGTAAAGTCAGCTGCCTCTTTTACTTTCTTTTTAGCCGAATTCATTGCATAACCAATTTGAGTCGTTTGGAGCATACTAATATCATTTTCACTATCACCAAATGAAACCGTTCTAGACAGGTCAAGTCCTGTTTCTTTGGATAATATATCAAGCGCTGCTCCCTTTCCGCTGTCCTTGTGCATAAAATCAAGCCATCCATTCCCACTTTCCACAACAAGAAGTCGTTGGTCATATTTATCACGAAATGCCTCGTCTGACTTTTTAGGAATTCCTTCAGAATACCAAATGGAAACTTTTAATATTTCCTCTTTTATTTCAGAATAATCCTTTAAGATTGTGATTGTATTTTTAATCTGGTGTTCTAATAAATATGCAAACTTAGGATCATTTGGAACAATATAACTTGTCCCTTCTCCGCTAACTAAAATTTCAGAGTTAGATTGCTTCTGCATGTCTTTTATCACTTCCATCGCCAACTCACGATTAATAATACTCTTATGTAATACTTTGCCCTTCCACATGATAAGAGCTCCATTTTCAGCAATAAATCCAACCTGATCAGCAATAGGCTCTAATATTCTCTTTAGATTAGGATATTGTCTTCCACTAGCAGCAATAAATTGAATATTTTGTTTTAGCAATGTTTTCACCACTTTAAAAAAATGAGCTGATGGTTCATGCATTCCTAATTTTAAAATGGTACCATCAAAATCACTAACAACTGCTGTAATTTCTTGATTATTTATTTTCATATATATGCTCCTTTTTAAACAGCATAAATGCTTGTTATCTGCCTCTAACTTATCATACTAAAATAAGGATGCAAAAGCACTCCGCATATTAAATAAACTTTTTCATTTATTTTGTTTTTTTACTTGCTAAATGTATAAATACTATGCTATAATACATTTCGTTGGCAATATTTGTCCAATACATATATAGGGGAATAGTACAGTGGTAGTGCGGCGGTCTCCAAAACCGTAAACGGGGGTTCGAACCCCTCTTCCCCTGCTAAAGAAAAGCTTGCAAATGTAATGTTTGCAAGCTTTTTGTTATTTCTGATTTATGGACTATTTATAGACACTATTTTATACTATTATTTTTTTGTTTCCACAAGGGCATGTATTCCTCTGGTCCCATATCATCACGCCAAAAAGGTACTTCTTTCAAAGTTCCAGAAGCACCCGAAAAATGCCCCTATTGCGTGACAGGGACGCAGAAAGGAGTATAGATGAAAACAGGACTTACCAAGCAGGAAAAGAC
>CAZKGP010000078.1:0-3841 GCA_964552225.1 uncultured Acetatifactor sp. | reverse complement strand
AGCCCCTTATCCATATCCGCACCCACAACACCGACTTGAAGAAACGTCTGCTTGCATACAGCCGCCATTACTCGGCGATCTGCAAGCAGACCGACAAGGACGCGGAAACGGGCTGCATGGAGTTTGAGATTATCAAAGGCCGCTTCTCTTTCCGTCTGACCGCCCCATATAGCGAGGAACGGAGGGAATCCGCCAGCAAAGCGGCAAAGGCACATTCAAGCAACTTATCAAGTTATATATTCAAAAGAGTGTGCTATAATTTTATTGAAAACTTTTGTGTTTGATGTAGTTTTTCCGGCTGAAACCGTAGTTACATAGTGAAGCCGGAAAGGAGGCGATATTACGAATGGAAGATGAAAAAATTGTTGAATTGTTTTTCGAGCGTTCAGAACAAGCCATAGCGGAGATCGATATAAAATACGGCAAAGTTTGCCACAGGCTTTCATTCAATATCTTGAACAGCCGACGGGACGCAGAGGAATGTGTAAACGACGGGTATTTAGGCGCATGGAACGCAATCCCGCCAGCAAAACCCAACCCCTTGCAAGCCTACATCTGCAAAATCGTTCGGAACATTTCTTTGAAAGTGTATTATCGAAAGGAAGCGGCAAAGCGGAACAGCATTTATGATGTTGCCCTTCAAGAACTGGAAGCCTATTTGTCCGGCCCAAGCACAGTGGAAACTGAAATTGAAGCGAGGGAGTTAGCCCGTATCATTGAAAACTTCCTTAACACGCTCACTGTTGAAAACCGCGTTATCTTCATGCTGCGTTATTGGTTTTCCGATAGCTATAAGGACATAGCCGAGCGTGTAGGGCTTACCGAAAAAAATGTGTCCGTCCGGCTGACCCGTATCCGCCAGAAGATGAAGCAATATCTATTTGAAAGAGAGGTATTCGTATGAACACAAAAAAGTTTTCCGAAGCCATGAGCGAAATCGACGACAAGTATGTTGATGAAGCTATCCGTTATAGCGCAACAAAGAAAGCAAAGGGATTATCGTCTAAATGGATTAGGCGTGGTGCTATCGCAGCTTGTTTATGCGTAACTTTGGTAGCCGGAGTGCTTTTCAAAACTTCTGTTCCAGACGTTATCATTGCGCCGGGATTTTTGACTGTTACAGCATATGCCGCTTCATCAGATGAAGAAAAAATCATGCAGGAAGGTATAGAATTGCCAACGGATTACAAATGGAGCCTTGCCATGAACAGCCGACCGGGACTTCCATTGAAACTATCCACGACGGAATACCACGATTTAAGTTTTGAAGTATCAGTTGATGGCGGAACTCTGCTTCTTTGGGAGGGTAACAAAATAACATATTTAGGCTCGTCGTTCAACGCCGTAAGTGATACTACTGTATATTGGACTAACCTATCTCAAACAGGCGAGAGCGATTTTGAACGGTATATGGGAACTACGGCATATATTAATATCGTAATTCACGAAGAAGAAAACATTGTTGGATATGCTGTTGTTGAAATATACACAAGTGACCTTGAAAATGAACCTACACAGACTTACTTTGCCAAGTTACTCAAGTCAGTATCTTTCCCAAACGTTAATGGGGAATATCAAAAAATAACCACCGGATATGTAACAGCGGAAATGGGACAAATCAAAAGCGAAACACAAGCTGGACAAAGGTAAAACAACAAAAATTTTATCGAACCACGCACCACCAACCGCAGCACCCCCGCAGCCGTTTCCCCTCTGACCGCAAAGGAAACGGCGCCGCCTGTAATGATAAAGAAAATCGCGACAAAAGAAAACCCGCTCTAGTTATAAACAATGGCTTTATTAAAATTATCATATTCATTTATTTAACTTCATATAGTTTATAAAGTCTAGAAGTGTGAGGAGTATATGAAATCACAAGACAGAAGCGTCCTTATCATTTCAATTTTAGTTCCTTTATTAATTGGTTCTTTGTCTGCTATTTTAAGTGGGAATATGTCAACATACTCCACCTTGAATAAGCCTGCATTCAGTCCACCAGGTATTCTTTTCCCTATCGTTTGGTTTATACTTTATGTTTTAATGGGAATATCTTCGTACATAATCCTGACTTCAGAAAGTCCTGAAGCGCGTAATGCTCTAAAAACCTATGCCCTTCAACTTTTCTTTAATTTTGGTTGGAGCATCATTTTCTTTAGATTCTCATTTTATTTACTAGCATTTTTCTGGTTGCTTATATTGATATTCTTAATTATCGTAATGATTAAGCAGTTCTATAAGATAAGTCCTATCGCTGCATATCTTCAAATACCTTATTTAATATGGTGTTTATTTGCTGCTTATTTAAACTTTTCAATTTATTTAATAAATTAATATGATAGGATAAATGTTTGGAAAATAGAGATACTTATTTTATATAGAAATATTTTTATAAAATAAGGAGTTGGATAAATTATGATAGAACCAGATACTATAAAACTGTTACGAGAATGTGATGCTGGCATTAAGATGGGAGTTTCGTCTATTGATGATGTTTTGGATTACGTATCCGATAAGACTCTTATGCAATGCTTGGTTGATTGCAAAGATGAGCACGAAAAATTAAAAGAGGAAATACAGATTCTGTTAGATGAGTTTCAAGACGATGGCAAGGATCCAAGTGCAATGGCAAAAGGTATGTCATGGATGAAATCAAATATGAAGCTTGTCATGGAAGAATCTGACCATACCATAGCTGATTTGATAACAGATGGGTGTAATATGGGTGTAAAATCCCTTAATAAATATCTAAACCAATATAAAGCTGCGGATGAAAAATCCAAAGATATTACTAAAAAATTAATTAAATTAGAGGAAAAGCTTGCAAAAGATATACGTGATTTTTTATAGTGATAAAGTGCTCAGAAACCCTATTATTAGGAATTTCTCAGCACTTTTTTACTTTTCAGAAAGGTTTATTTCTATATTATATCTGTCAATTATAATCTGAATAATTACCAATTGTTTCCACAAATTCTCCCTCCAAACTGATTCATAATAAAGGTAGAACAATAGAAAGGATGTTTTACAATGAATAAAAAGTGGAAATACATAGTTTTAATAATGACAACTCTCGCCGTTATTATTATTGTACTTTTTAGTACTCCTATCAAAACAGGAATCGAAGCAATTATAGATAATTTTCATTTTATTAATAAAGATAATAATGGAATGGATGTTATGATTGTTCCAAACGAATAGTGTTATTCTGTATTGCATATAATAGACTCTGAGGTGAGTCTATGACACAAGTAAAACGCTATTCAATTATTGGCGCTATTTTTGTTCTAATTGTAGGAACAATTTCTCATTTTCTCTACGAATGGACGGGGAACAACTTTCTGGTAGGATTATTTACCCCCATTAATGAATCCATATGGGAGCATATGAAGTTGTTCTTTTTCCCTATGCTCTTCTATTCATTTATTATGACTACCAAATTAAATACAGATTATCCCTGTTTGACTTCAGCATTGCCAATGGGAATTTTGATAGGAACAGCACTTATCCCAGTTATCTTTTATACTTATACAGGTGTTTTAGGCAAGGATATTTTCCTTTTAGATATTGCTACATTTGTATTGAGCGTCATTATTGCATTCTATATCGTCCATAAACTCTCTTTGTCCTGTAAATTGCAAAATCATTTTATATTACTAAATTGCCTTGTAATAATCTTAATAATCTGCTTTTTGTTATATACTTATTATCCTCCTGAGATTGGGTTGTTTGTTGAGAGGCCAGAATATTAGGTGGTCTCTTTACTATTGGCATCGTTCTGTTAATCATAAACTTCTCATTTCTTCATACAGAATTCATACGAATATGATATAGTAAATTCATA
>CAZKGP010000077.1:0-8750 GCA_964552225.1 uncultured Acetatifactor sp. | reverse complement strand
CATGAGAAATTAGATAGACCTTTTCAATATGAAATTCCAGAAAAGCTGCAGGGGCTTTTAGAAATTGGTATGAGTGTATCTGTTCCTTTTGGAAATGGTAATAAAATAATCAAAGGCGTTATTATTGATATGGGAGACGAGTGTAAGTTCGAACCTTCCAAAATGAAACAAATAATAGAAGTAACTGAGAAGAGTGTTGCAGTAGAGGACAATATGATTCAGCTTGCTGCTTGGATTCGTAAAAATTATGGCTCCACTATGATACAGGCATTAAAAACTGTATTGCCTGCAAAGCGTACTGTAAAGCCTTTGATGAATCGAAAAGTAGAGCGATTGGCAACTACAGAAGAAGTCATTTCTTTGCTAGGAGAAGCCATACGCAAGAAACAAGTAGCCAAGGCAAGATTGTTACAAGAATTACAAACAGAGGAAATGATACCTTATCAATGGATTACTGGTAAGTTAGGTGTTTCAGGAGCTACTATAAAAAGTCTGGAACGAGCTGGTGTCATACGGATTACAGTTCAGGAATATTATCGCAATCCAGTAAAGGCAAAAGAGGTAACAGGAGAACAGAAAAACTTAAGTCAATCACAGAATCAAATAGTAACGGATATTATTAGAGATTATGATAATAGGAATCCAAATACATATTTAGTTCATGGAATTACTGGAAGTGGTAAAACAGAAGTATATATTGCATTAATTGAAGAAATAGTTGCAAGAGGTAAGCAGGCAATTGTGTTGATACCAGAAATTGCACTTACCTATCAAACATTGCTTCGTTTTTATAGACATTTTGGAGATAGAGTAAGTGTGTTAAATTCTTCTTTATCTCAAGGGGAAAAATATGACCAATGTGAAAGGGCTAAAAAAGGGGAAATAGATGTTATAATCGGACCACGGTCTGCTCTATTTACACCATTTCCCCAAATTGGCTTAATTGTAATAGATGAAGAACATGAGGGTAGCTATAAAAGTGAAAGTATGCCTAAATATCATGCAAGGGAAACTGCTATTGAGATTGCCCGTATGCATGGAGGAAGTGTGGTGTTAGGCTCGGCAACCCCTTCTTTAGAATCTTATTATAGAGTGCAAGCAGGTGAATATAAATTATTTGAATTAAAAGAACGACTAACAGGTGGATGTTTGCCCCAAGTATATACCATAGATTTAAGGGAAGAATTAAAAGAAGGGAATCGTTCTATTTTTAGCAGAAAGCTACAGGAATTATTGGCAGACCGTTTGGAAAAGGGCGAACAGAGTATGCTGTTTTTAAATAGGCGAGGATATGCAGGTTTTATATCTTGCCGAGGGTGTGGACATGTAATGAAATGCCCTCATTGTGATGTATCTTTGTCAGAGCATAGGAATGGTAGCCTTGTATGTCATTATTGTGGATATACGGAACCCAAAGTAAGTAAATGTCCCTCCTGTGGTTCCAAATATATTTCTGGCTTTCGCGCAGGGACACAACAGATAGAGGACAGATTGAAACTAATGTTTCCCCAAGCCAGGGTTCTTCGCATGGATGCGGATACTACTAAGAATAAAGATGGATATGAGAACATACTATCAGCCTTTGCCAATGGAGAAGCAGATATTTTAATAGGAACGCAGATGATAGTAAAAGGTCATGATTTTCCAAACGTTACATTAATGGGAATTTTGGCAGCAGACTTATCTTTGTCTGTAGGAGATTATCGGTCAGGAGAGCGCACCTTCCAATTATTAACTCAGGCAGCAGGTAGAGCTGGGCGTGGAAATGAACCAGGAGAGGTAGTAATACAGACATATCAACCAGAGCATTATGCGGTGGTCCATGCAGCCAATCAAGACTATGCTTCTTTTTACACAGAAGAAATATTATATCGTGAAATGCTAGACTATCCTCCTGTGTCTCATATGATGGCAGTACAAGTGTTTTCTAAGACACAAGCTGGAGGAAGTGAGTTGATTCATAAATTGGTATCTGTAGCCAAAGATATGACCAAGCAAGAAGAATTAGACAAGAAAAGATTGATGGTAATTGGGCCAGCACCAGCTGGCATAGAAAAAATTAACGATATTTTTAGATTTGTTTTCTATATAAAAAATGAAAATTATGGTAAACTGATACAAGTAAAAGATACGTTAGAAGATTGTATACAAAAGTGGCAACCAAGGTATGAAAGTGTTCAATTTGACTTTGATCCTATGAGTATTCTATAATACAAGAGTTTGTGCATATGAGAAATGAGAAAGGTAGGAAAATAAAATGGCGATTCGTAACATTCGAGAAATAGGGGATGAGGTATTATATAAAAGATGTAAAGAGATAACAGAGATGACGCCTCGTATCAAAGAATTAGCAGAGGATATGCTTGATACTATGTATGAAGGTAATGGAGTAGGTCTTGCAGCATCTCAAGTTGGTATTTTAAAACGTATTGTTGTGATTGATGTAACGGGGGAAGATCCTTATATTTTGATTAATCCTAAAATCGTAGAAACAAGCGGCGAACAGGTAGGGTTTGAAGGTTGCTTAAGCGTTCCAGGTAAATATGGAACGGTAACTAGACCCAGCTATGTAAAAGCTGTTGCCCTTGACATAAATATGAAGCCCTTTGAGCTAGAAGGTACAGAAATGCTGGCAAGAGCTATATGCCATGAATTAGAGCATTTAGATGGTAAACTGTACATAGATAATGTAGAGGGTGAACTAAGAGATTCATCAGTTGAGTATGACGACGAAAATGATGAGGAAGTGTGAGAAAAATGAAAATTGTTTTTATGGGAACACCTGATTTTGCAGTTGGTGCCTTAGAAGCATTGATTGTAGCGGGGCATGAAATAACTGCTGTTGTGACACAGCCTGATAAGGCAAAAGGAAGAAGCAAGGAATTGCAATTTTCGCCAGTGAAACAATGTGCAGTAAAGCATAATATTCCGGTGATGCAGCCAGTAAGAATTAAAACACCAGAAGCAATAGAAGAGCTACGCTCCTTTGGTGGGGATGTTTTTATTGTTGCTGCTTTTGGTCAGATATTATCTCAAGAGATTTTAGATATGCCAAAATATGGCAGCCTGAATATACATGCATCATTGCTTCCTAAGTATCGTGGAGCATCTCCTATACAAAATGCAATTATCGATGGAGAAACTGTAACTGGTATAACCATTCAGCAAATGGATATTGGCATTGATACAGGAGATATACTATATAAGAAGGAGGTTCCCATCGAAAGAAAGGATACCTTTGAAACTCTTCATGATAAACTAATGATAAGTGGCGGAGAAGCCATTGTAGAAACATTAGAGCTATTAGTAAAGGGAAAGTTATTGCCAGAGAAGCAACAAGATGCATTAAGCTGCTATGCGCCCTTGATTGATAAAAGTATGGGTAAAATTGATTTTAACCAAGATGCCTATACGATAGAGCTTAAGGTGAGAGGAATGAATCCTTGGCCGAGTGCATATACCAGTTATCATAATAAGCAGATGAAAATATGGGAAGCTGTTGCAGAAGAGGCAGACTGTGGAAAGTACGTTGAAGGAGAAATCTGTGAAGTAACAAAAGAGTATATCGGTATTGCAACAGGAAAAGGTATCTTGAAGATATATAGTCTTCAATTAGAAGGTAAGAAAAGAATGAGTACTCATGATTTCTTATTAGGTGTAAAAGTGACAGTAGGAGAAGAACTAGGTAGTTAGGAGGTAAAGTTATGTTATTAATGACGAGAGGCTATTATGGATATCCAATGTATTTTGATTCCACATATCTTTTGGTAATCATAGGAATGCTATTATGTTTAGGTGCTAGTGCATATGTGAAAAGTACTATGAATAAATATAGTAGAATAAGAAGTCAAAGAGGTATTTCTGGTGCAGAGACAGCAACTCGTATCTTGAGTCAGGAAGGAATCAATGACGTGCGTGTGGAATGTTTACAAAATAATAAAGGAGACCACTATGACCCTAAAAATAAAGTAGTGCGTTTATCACATGAGAATTACCATTCCAGTTCCATTACGGCAATTGGAGTAGCGGCTCATGAATGTGGTCATGCCATTCAACATGCAAAGGGCTATTCTTTTTTGCAAGTTCGTACGGCACTTGTACCCGTTGTTAATATTGGAAGTGGATTAGGCATTCCCCTAATATTTCTTGGAGTTTTTTTGAGTTGGAATAGTGTGTTAATTCAAATTGGCATTTTAGCATTTTCACTCTCGGTACTTTTTCAATTGGTGACATTGCCTGTTGAATTTAATGCCTCCAACAGAGCCGTTGCAAAGGTGGAGCAGTACGGTCTGCTATCTGTAGAAGAAAATGAAGGTTGTAAAAAGGTATTAAGGGCAGCAGCGTTTACGTATGTGGCAGCAGCGGCATCTTCCATTTTACAATTGCTACGATTAGTACTTTTGTTTGGTGGCAGAGGGCGTTCCAATAGAAACGACTAATTTTGGTAGTATGAGGTAGGATATGGCGGAAAACACAAGAGAAATTATAGTTGATACTTTATTAGAAATAGAGCGTGGGGGGACGTATTCCCATAAACTGATAAAAGCTGTTTTGGATAAGTACAATTACTTAGAGCCCCAAGAGAAATCTTTTATTAAAAGGATAACTGAGGGCTCTATTGAACGTAAAATAGAGTTGGATTATATTATAAATCAGAAGTCTAGTGTAAAAGTAAATAAAATGAAGCCATTTATGCGCTGTTTGCTTAGGATGAGTGTATACCAGATTATATATATGGATAGTATACCAGATTCAGCCGTCTGCAATGAGGCTGTGAAGCTAGCAGGAAAACGTAAATTCCAAAATTTAAAAGGATTTGTAAATGGGGTGTTACGTAATATTTCCAGAGATAAAGACCAAATAAAGTACCCTGATAGCACAACTGAACCAATTTTATATTTATCAGTAAAATATTCTATGCCGGAATGGCTAGTACAATTGTGGCTGGATGAATATGGTTATGAGATTGTGGTAAAACTTTTGGAAGGACTATTAAAAATTTATCCAGTCAGTATTCGGTTTCGCCTTTCTCTTGACAAAAAGGTGGAACAGGAGTATATTGCACAAATGGAAAAAAGTGGTGTACAGGTAATCCAATCCCCTTATCTCCCTTATGCATATACCTTGACAAATGTAGAGGGGGTAGCTTCCTTGCCTGGTTATGAGGAAGGAGACTTCACCGTACAGGATGTTAGCTCTATGCTTGCGGTAGAAGCGGCTGGAATTGGCCCTAGTGATGTGGTAATGGATATTTGTGCCGCACCTGGTGGGAAAAGCATTTTGGCTAGTGAAAAAGCTTCTCAAGTAATATCACGTGATGTTTCAGATGCAAAGGTAGAAATAATTGAAGAGAACATTACCAGAATGAAAATAACCAATATAGATACTCAAGTATGGGACGGAACGGTTTACGATGAAAGCAAAAAAGAAACAGCAGATGTACTGTTAATGGATGTACCTTGTTCAGGTCTTGGTGTTATTGGTAAAAAAAGAGACATCAAATACAATGCAAGTCAAGAAGGATTTGAAAGTATTGTGGCCTTGCAAAAAGAGATTGTTAACAATAGTTGGCAATATGTAAAACCAGGTGGAATTTTGTTATATAGTACTTGTACCATACGTAAGGAAGAAAATGAAGATATGTGTCGTTGGATTTGTGAGGAGTTTCCATTTGAGCCTGATTCTTTGGAACCCTTTATTCCTGAAGCCGTATGGGAACAAACTAGAAATATTAAAGCCAAAAAAGAACAACAAGGCTGTCTTCAGCTTTTGCCAGGAGTAACGAATTCAGATGGTTTTTTTATAGCAAGATTACGGCGGAAAGGTTGATATGTTAAAAACCAACGAAAAAACAGATATTAAGTCATTGTTGTTAGAAGAATTGCAGGAAGAAGTAAAACAAATTGGTGAAAAACCATTTCGTGCCAAACAAATGTATGAATGGATGCATGTGAAATTGGCTAGAGACTTTGAGGAAATGACTAACTTATCTAAGGATTTTAGAGTAAAATGCGAAGGACACTATGAATATATTTCATTGGAAGTTGTTCAAGTGCAAGAATCAAAGCTGGATGGTACAAAGAAATTCTTGTTTCAACTTAACGATGGGAATGTAGTAGAGAGTGTTTGGATGAAATACAAACATGGAAACTCTGTCTGCATTTCATCACAAGTGGGTTGTCGTATGGGATGTAGGTTTTGCGCCTCTACCATTGATGGGCTGGAGCGTAATTTGTCTGCTTCTGAGATGCTGGATCAAATCTATGCCATCAGTGTGCTGACAGGAGAACGAGTTTCCAATGTGGTAGTAATGGGAAGTGGAGAACCATTTGATAATTACGATAATTTACTTAGATTTATTAAAATTTTGACAGATACAAATGGTTTAAATATTAGCCAAAGAAACATTACAGTATCTACATGTGGTATTGTTCCCAAAATGAAAGAGTTGGCAGAAGAACAGTTGCAGATTACTTTGGCACTTTCTTTACATGCCACAACTGATGAAAAAAGACGTAAGTTGATGCCTATAGCCAATAAATATTCAATACATGAGCTTATGGAAACATGTGAATACTACTTTAAGAAGACTGGAAGAAGACTTACTTTTGAATATAGTTTAGTTAATGGTGTTAACGATACAAAAGAGGATGCAGAAGAGTTAATTGCTTTAGCAACACCTCTTTGTTGTCACGTAAATCTGATACCAGTAAATCCCATAAAAGAAAGAGATTACGTGCAATCTGATATGAACAGTATTCAGGCGTTTAAAAATAAACTTGAAAAAAACAAAATAAATGTTACTATAAGAAGGGAAATGGGGAGAGATATCGATGGTGCATGTGGACAATTACGCCGTCGACATATCAATCAACAGAAAGAAACAATTTCCAAATAGGAGGAGAAATAGCGTGCTTAAGACGTTTTCGATAACCGATATTGGCCAAAAAAGAAAAATAAATCAAGACTACGTTTATGCTTCAGAGCAGCCAATTGGTAATTTGCCAAATTTGTTTATTGTGGCAGATGGCATGGGTGGTCATAATGCGGGAGACTATGCGTCAAAATATGCTGTTGAAATAATAGTAGAAGAAATTAGCAACTCATTTGAGAAAAGGCCTTTTCTTATTTTAGAAAAAGCAATACAGGTTGCTAATGAACATATCCGACAAAAGGCATACCAAAATGCTAAAATGGCTGGTATGGGAACTACGGCAGTTGTTGCAACTTGTATGGGGAATTTCCTACAGGTGGCAAACGTAGGTGACAGTAGATTATACGTGGTAGGAGAACATATCAAACAAATTACCACAGACCATTCCTTAGTGGAGGAGATGGTGCAAAGAGGTGGTATTAATAGAGAAAATGCTAGAAATCATCCAGATAAAAATATCATTACAAGAGCAATTGGTGCCAATGTTACTGTAGAGCCAGATTTTTTTACTGTAGAATTGCAAGAGGGTGATACGGTATTAATGTGCTCTGATGGTGTTACTAACATGCTAGAAGATGAAGAGATACGAATAATCATAAATAAAAAGAGTGATATCGTAGATAAGGCACATGATTTGGTAAAGGCAGCCAACGAAAATGGCGGTAAAGATAATATTTCAGTTATATTAATAGAGCCTTTTGCCTAACTTATTGCATTAGAATGGAGAGTAACATGATCAAAATTGGAATGATGATAGGTGACCGCTACGAGATTTTGGAAAAAATCGGTACGGGCGGCATGTCAGATGTCTATAAAGCTAAGTGTCATAAATTAAATCGGTTTGTGGCAGTAAAAGTGTTAAAACAAGAATTTAGTGAAAATAGTAATTTTGTTTCAAAATTTAGAATTGAAGCGCAAGCGGCTGCAGGATTAATGCACCCTAATATTGTAAATGTGTATGATGTAGGAGAAGATGGGGGCATTTACTATATAGTAATGGAGCTTGTGGAAGGAATTACCCTCAAAAAATATATTGAAAAAAAGGCTAGATTGTCCTATAAAGAAGCAGTCAGTATTGCCATTCAGGTTAGTATGGGAATTGAGTCTGCACATAATAATCATATTATCCATAGAGATATTAAACCACAAAACATTATTATTTCTAAGGATGGTAAAGTAAAGGTAACTGATTTTGGTATTGCAAAAGCGGCAACTAGTAATACCATTACTTCAAATGTAATGGGCTCAGTTCACTATACATCGCCGGAACAAGCTCGTGGGGGATATAGTGATGAGAAAAGTGATATTTACTCATTAGGTATTACCTTATTTGAGATGTTAACAGGAAGGGTTCCGTTTAATGGTGAGACAACAGTAGCAATTGCAATTAAACATATTCAAGAAGAACTGCCATCCCCTAAGGAGTTTGTACCCGAAATTCCAGCTAGTGTAGAGGGGATTGTTGTAAAGTGTTGTAAAAAATCTCCGGATAGAAGATATCAGTGCATAGAGGATGTAATTGTGGATTTGAAACAATCATTAATGAATCCTCATGATGATTTTGTTGTGCAAACAGACATGGATGCAGAGAGTAGCACTCGTGTTCTTTCTGATGATATGTCTCACATAAAAAGACAGACTGTTGACTACGAATACATGGAACCTGAGATAGAAGAGCCTATGCGCTTAAGGCGAGATACAGAGGAGTTCTATGAAAGTGATATGGAGGATGGGCTGGAGGAAGAAGAGTATTACGACTACGATCCAAAGGTAGAACGTATTACTACTGTTTTAGCTATTGGTGCAGGAGTGATTA
>CAZKGP010000076.1:0-8756 GCA_964552225.1 uncultured Acetatifactor sp. | reverse complement strand
CACATCCCATATATACTTGATCAACTGCTTCAGGAGCAACTCCTGCTCTGTTTAATGCTTCCTTAATAACGATTGCGCCAAGATCAGCTGCTGGAACTGTACTAAGAGCTCCACCCATTGTTCCAATTGCGGTACGGCAAGCGCCTGCTAATACAACTTTCTTTGCCATTTTTCTTTCCTCCAATTTGTTTTTATCTCTTCTTGGTTATCTGTTTTTTTAGTACTTTGCAATGATTGTTATTTTTTTATCATTGCACTTCATTCATTTTAACATAGAGAATATTCTTTTGCAATGACTTTTGATAAAAAAATAACACACAAATTTTAATTGCCATTTTTATGCATTTTAACAGCTGCTTTTTCAATAGAAGGGTCCTTAATATTAAAGCTTCTTACCCATTCCTTCGTTCCTTCTACTTTTTCAGCTTGCTGGCAATGTTTTGCCAGAAATCGTGTCAGGGGATATACGTCAATCCAAATCTCGTTATTGCTTTCCTTCTGAGATTCATCAAAAATCAATTCCATTCCCCAATGAAGATGTGTGACTTTTATATTATTGGTATTTTCTGTAGTGCTATATCCTGTATGTCCCATGTAGCCAATTACTTCTCCTGCAGTAACAATACTTCCCTCTTCTAGATGTTCTGCATAAGGATAGTTCTGTCGAAGATGTGCATAGTAGTAATAGCGTTTTCCATCAAGGCTCCTTACGCCTATACGCCAGCCACCATATTGATTCCATCCCAATGCTTCTACATAGCCGGACTCGATATTGATAATGGGGGTACCTATTTGTCCCATCATGTCATGACCAAGGTGCTTGCGCTGATACCCAAAGCTTCGTCCTGCTCCAAAATCGTCATAATGAGTGTAATCAAATCCCTTTGCTAAAGGAAAAAATGCCTTTAATCCATATCTACTAATATATTGAATACGTCCGTTTTCGTCTTCCACTTCTTCTTCAAACTCGCCTACCATCCCTCCTAGTACTGCAGTATATGCTTCATTATAATAATTATAATATTTTAAATCCTTTGTCAGTTCTTCAATGGTGGTATCACCCGCAGACAACTCTTTCGCAGTTTTTCTTAATTGTTTCAGTGCCTTATTATCAAATTCTCCACCTGACTTAGCTGCTGTATAGGCTAGTAGCTCAATCCAATTAATTGAGTTTTTGTTATCGTGGGTATCTATATCCCATGCATACGCTTCACACAATGCTTCATAAGAAACATTAAAATCAATCCACTTAATGTAATCCGCATCTCCATTAGATGCAAGTGCTTTTGTATCAGAGGCTTGTTTTACAACACCCCCTGCAACAATTAGTATTAATAAAAGCTCAATCAATATTGCCTTTTTTATCATTTTGGTATAGGAAGCTTTCTTTTTACCAAAATCCATATACACCTCTTTGTGTTAATTATTGTTAAAAACTTGTGATACTTGCGGATTGCTACGGCACTCCTAAGCTCTATGATACCTACGGATTGCTACGCACGTTGTGCTCACGCAATCCTAAAAACACTCAAAATCCGACTACTGTTCACTACGTGACCAGTAGCACGCTTCGCGATGCACACAAACTGCAAAACCGCAGTTTGGCGCTGCGGCCCTCGCAAAAATATGCAACACAGCATATTTTTGACTTCGCGGGACTTACCCAGTGATACTGAGATTTGCCCAATCGGGCTACTTTTTCGTGTTTTGCGGGTTCCAAATTCATGTTTTTTCGTGCGAGCACGAAAAACATGAGCTTGGGAACCCTTGGTATCATCATATGAAAAGGGACCATGTGAATATACCACATGGTCCTTAAGTTTTCATTAACACAATATTACATTATTTTGTCGAGACTCTGTTTATTATATCTCCGGTTCAATTAGTCCGTAAGTATCGCCTTTTCTCTTATAAACTACATTTACCTGATCTGTTTCTGCATTGCAGAAAACAAAAAAACTATGTCCTAGTAGTTCCATTTGGATACATGCATCTTCAGGATACATTGGTTTGATATCAAATTTCTTAGTACGGACGATTTTAACATCTTCATCCTCCATATAATCATTTTCAATAAACATCTTACTAAATGCACTTGCATTCTGATGCTTGTCCACAATTTTATTTTTGTATTTTTTGAGTTGTCTTTCTATTATTTCTTCTACCAAGTCTATAGAAACATACATGTCATTGCTAACTTGCTCAGAACGAATGATACTACCTTTCACTGGTATGGTGACTTCTATTTTTTGACGATCCTTCTCGACACTTAAAGTTACATGTACTTCTGTGTCTGGGTTAAAATACTTCTCGAGCTTGCCAATCTTCTCCTCCACCGCAGCTCTTAATCCCGAGGTTACCTCAATGTTTCTGCCTACAATAATAAATTTCATTCTGCTCATCCCTTTCGGTTAAATATTGTACTGTCATTATATCATATTTACGAAATGAATTGCAACAATTTAGGTATTCATTTCAATCTTTTTGACATTTAATAAATCAAGTGTTTTTTCGACATTTTTCAACAAATATCAATTTTCATGAGAACTTCACAAAACAAACGTTCTCATGGTTACCATAATATTTTGCATGCAATTTACATAAAACCCTGTGGATAATGTGCATAACTCAGTGTATAAGTAATGTTTATCATACTTTTGCACTTTTTTATTGTGGACAAGTCAAATCAGCTTAATCGTTTGAAATTGCATGAAATTACGTATTTAATTTATTTTTTAGATATTTTGCACAAGTTTAGAAAGTCAAGTGTTAAAATTATTGTTTTTAAATAAAAACAAATCTACTTATAAGGGGAGTAATGTATAGCACGAATGTTCCTATACACTTTGAAAGAATCTCGCTTTGCGAGATTCTCCGCCTGTGGCGGGTTGCGTAAGCGACATCATCCTTTCCGCCACAGTGCGATCCATAGCGGAGTATTTTTTAATATATAGGCGCTTTTTCCTATATATTAAAAAACTAGGATAAGATTATAATAATCTTATCCTAGTACTAAGTTTTATATTTAAAATTAGAAGATACGTCTTACAGCTAACACTTTTTTATAATCTGCATTAGAAATAATAATACCGGTTTTCTTAGTTGATGCATGCACTATCTTTCCATCACCAATATAAAGTGCAACGTGACCAGAATAACAAACCAAGTCACCAGCCTGTGCATTGGCTAAACCATCCACTGCAGAACCTTGTGAACGATCTGCAGATGATGAGTGAGGTAGACTAACTCCGAAGTTAGAATATACACTCATAACGAATCCAGAACAATCTGTACCATTCGTTAGACTAGAACCACCATATACATAAGGGTTTCCTACAAACTGTACCGCATACTCTGCTACGGATTTACCCATTTCACTACCTTCACCTATGTTAACAGCTGGTGCTGGCGCGCTATCATTCTGTGATGGATTCTGAGCTGCATTTTGAGCAGCCTTAGCCGCTGCGGCTTCACGAGCTTTTCTTCTCTCTTCATTTTCTTTGGCAATACGATTTGCTTCTTCCTCTTTGGATTCAGCTTCAACAAATTCTCTAGATAAAGTTACATAATCTGTAGATACCCATCCAAAACCATCTTCTGTATCTACTTTAACCCAACCATCAACTTCTTCGCTTACAACAAGATCATCATCTATAGGAACCATTCCTAAAACAGGTGCATCTAAGCTTGGTTCTGTACGAACTTTTAATGTAGTAGTAGTTACAGTTGCAATTCTAGTACAAACTTCCTTCGCTAAGGAAATCGCTTCTTCTCCAGTAATGCAATATTCTGCTTTTACATAACCCGTTACAGTACCAGATTTGATTTGATACCAACCATTTTCTTCTGATATAAATGTACCAACAGATTTATTATAGAGTTTACCAATGATTTCGCCTTCTTCACTTGGCATACTTCTTACATTTACATAATCATTAACTTTAGCTATTACTAAAGACATTAATTCATCTTCTTCAGATGGCACCTGACTTTCAATGGTTCCTTGTCGTGCACCTAAGTTCTGCTCTCTCTCTATTTGATCTAAAATAGAATCTACAGAAGCTCCCTTAGCTATTGTTATATTAATGCCCCCAGTAGGTAATACAGATGATATTCCTCCTGCCTGTGCAGTGATACCCATTCCCGAAAATGCAATTGCGGCTGTTAATGCGCATGCTGTGACTTTGATTGATCTGCGAGTCATTTTGTCCTCCTATGTCAATACAAACTTCATTTATATTTACATGTTTATTATTATTTTTTAACATTTGTTACAAATTTATTACATCCGTTAATAAATATATCATTTTCATTTGTTATTGTCAATCCCTTTTTCCTAATTTCTTATATTATTTTATCAAAAAAAAGCCCATTTTACAGCTTTTTCCAATTTTACCCAACAAAAAAGAAGCCTCCCCAAAGACTTCCTTATTTGTGTAACATTTGATACCCAGGGTCCATAAGCTCATGCTTTTTCATGCTTGCATGAAAAAACATGAATTTGGGACCCGCAAAAACATGAGAAAGTAGCCCAATAGGGCGGATTTCGAATGTTTTTAGGATTGCAAGAGCACAAAGTGCGAAGCAATCCGTAGGTATCATAAATAAACATGTTAATCTTAAACCTTTAATCCATTCAAATACGCCACCGCACTAATCGCTGCATTTGCACCATCTGCTACAGCAGTCACTATTTGTCGAAGTGGCTTTTTCCTAATATCACCTGCAACAAAAATGCCATCCTTATCAGTGCTTCCATCTTCTCCTGCTAAAAGATATCCTGCACTATCGCAAGCTACCAAGTCCTTAAATATCTCTGTGGTAGGTTGAATACCTACTGCAATAAATACTCCGTCCACTAAGAGGTCTGTCTTTTCCCCTGTCTGAACATGGTTAAGCTGCAAACATTCTACCTGCTCATCACCCACAATAGCATCCACTACATAATTGTACCAAAATTCTACATTAGGTAATGACTTCAATTCATCCTGCAATATTTGTGCACCACGAAACTCTTCTCTTCTATGGATTACATACACCTTTTCACAAAATCTAGCCAAATAAATAGCATCCTCTAAAGCTACATCGCCACCGCCAACAACAGCGACTGTTTTATTTCGGAAAAAGGCACCATCACAAGTTGCACAATAAGATACTCCTACTCCAGTTAGTTCTACCTCTCCTGGTACTCCAAGGTGAGCATGATTGGCACCTGTTGATAAAATCAATGTTTTAGTCTGGTAATCGCCTTTATCTGTGTGTACTGTTTTTATTACCTCTTTATCAGAAATATCTGTAACCAAAGCCTGTAAAAATGGAACTTCAAGCTTTTCTGCATGTTCACGAAATTTCATTCCCATATCAAATCCATTAATACCAGGAAGCCCTAAATAATTATCAACTTCATAAGTATTCAAAATCTGCCCACCGCTCATTGGATTCTTCTCTATCACTAATAAATTTAATCCTGCTCTTTTACCATAGATTGCTGCTGACAATCCTGCAGGTCCAGATCCTATAATTATTAAATCATACATTTCGCACTCCTTTCTGCGTTACGTCTCCGCGTGTAATGATTCTATCAGTTTGTAGGTAGAAAAACAAGGCACTAGTGTGCTATACTAATAAACAAAAAATAAACAATTAATAAATAATTAAAGTGATAGGAATAAAAAGTATGCAAAATAATAAAACTGCTTTAATAACAGGTGCTTCCAGAGGAATTGGATATGCCATTGCTGCAAGCTTCGCTGAGGCAGGCTATGACCTCATTTTGGTATGTGTTTCTTCTATAGTAAGTATGCAAGAATATAGCACAAAGTTACAACAAAAATATAATATTCATTGTCTGGCAATTCAAGCCGATGTAGGTCGCTATGAAGACGTGGTAAAGGTATTTGATCAAATTAACGATTTACAGGTTGTTGTTAATAATGCTGGAATTGCACACATTGGTCTCCTTTCTGATATGGAGGTATCGCAGTGGCAACGATTAATGCAGACGAATCTTGATGCTTGCTTTTATACCAGTAAGCTTGCCATCCCTCATATGTTGCATAATGGTTTTGGACAGATTATAAATATTTCCTCTGTGTGGGGTAATATCGGTGCTTCCATGGAAGTTGCCTACTCTGCCTCTAAGGGCGCTGTAAATTCCTTTACAAAAGCACTGGCAAAAGAGCTGGCACCCAGCAATATTCAAGTAAATGCCGTGGCTTGCGGTGTCATTGATACAGAAATGAATGGAAACTTATCCAAAGAGGAAATTGATCATCTTAGGGATGAAATTCCTGCTTGCCGTTTAGGATCTTCCGCTGAAGTTGCAGCTCTTGTTCTTCAAATAGCACAAACTCCTTCTTATATGACAGGACAAATAATAACAATAGACGGCGGATGGTGTTAACCTCGCCGTCTATTTGATGCATTAGAATTTCTTCTCACATTGTTCTAGGTCCTTCGTATAATGAGTTTACATTCCCATCTGGTACTAAAGAATTTACAATTTCTTTCATTTCATCTTTTGATTTGGCATCCTTACACCGTAATATAATCTTTTCTTTTTCAGTTTCTGTCAACCCTGCATAGCTTCTCATTGCTGGTTCATTGCCAGCTAATTCCATTCCAAATCCTATAGGTAGTTCCATATAGGGAAATCCTTCCATTGGCATTCCATTAAAATCCATACAAATACTCCTTTCAAATTACAACTAATTAGCAATACATTATTCACTTTCTATAATGTACCAATATCCGTAAAATATTAGCTATAACTTGAAAAAATATATTTTAATCCTCCCCTTTCATTTTAGCTTTATTTATGTACATATTTCTATCTGCCATACAAAAGGCTTCGTCCACATCTGCGCCTCCGCACATGGCATATCCACTTGCTACAGAGAAAGTGGTTTCTAAATTATGACTTAATCTTGCTACCTCATTGGCAAATTCTTCAGCACAACCTGCAAAGTCACCTTCTACAAAGTTCTCTGAAATGACACAAAATTCATCCCCTCCGATTCGATAGCAATCTGCTTTATTTTGAAAGTACTTTAAAAGTATTTTGGCAATCAGTATAATGCATTGGTCGCCAATTTCATGACCATAATTATCATTCACTTCCTTTAATCCATTCATATCAGCCACTAGAATAATAAGGTTGTTTTGTGTACTATTTTTTCTATAAAAATTCATTTTCTTTTCAAAAGCGGTTCTATTCTGAAGTCCTGTAAGCACATCAATATATACTAATCGCTCTAACATTTTCTTCTCAATTCTGTTTTCTTGCTCATTTGCTTCTTCAGAAATTGCCATATACCCAATAATTATAATAAAACACAGCAAACCAATTTGTGTATATTTTTCAAATTGTCCTTCTGTTATCCCAATATAGAAACGTGCAATATCAGTGATTATAAATATACCTAACATAAAAAGAGCAGTAAAAATATTTTTATATTCACGGCTAAGAGCTTTATTATTAATCTTCTCCTTTACAAATACTCCTGAAATTCCCACCATTTCTAAAATTATGATAACATGAATCATAACTATTGCTTCCATATAATTTATTATTCCGAACCACGTTAATCCTTCAATGAAAAAGAAATTAATTATGGATAGATTATAAACCAAATGCATAAAACGACTTTTATTAAAAATAGGGAACGAAAATAAATAATATACAATAATAATTGGGATTATTTCTAACAAGATGTGTGATATTTTATTAAGTGCAAGCACTTTACCAGAAAAAACTTGAGTAATTTCACTTCCCAGCAATATCCATATACTAGTGATTAAAGCAAAAAAACCAACGTATCGAATCTTTCTAATAGATACGGGATCCTTAAAGAAAAAGCTGATAATGCACAATACAAAACCAATCAACATAATTGGAACATTAATAAATAGCGATAATAGAGCATTCTCTAATACCTGAAAAATCAATGCGCTTTTGCTTCCCATATAAATATTACGTAGGAATACGGATACATTATCATATTCTCCTATTATTTCAATCCTAAGTTCTTTTCCACTCCAATTGACAGGCAATCTAACGCTATGCCATGCTGGCGCTGGAGCAATATAAAAAAAACTATAGTCATGATTACCGTAGTCTAATAATAAGTTATCGTCTATATACACTTTTACATATTGGTAGGAAGAGTAAAACATTAAGGTATTCGCGTATATCTCTTGAGCCTCTATAGTCTTTCTAAATGTAACTAAATCTCCTGCATTAGCCTCTATATCAGCTGGCAGCGTTACTACCTGTTCCGCACCGTTTTTTTCTACCTTCCAATCTCCCTCTAACTCATATACCGCTTCATTATCAAACTTCATACTAGGCTCTTTTACTGCTATCATAAGATAGGCACAAATAAGAATTCCTATTATAAGTACGCAATAAAACGATATTCTTTGTAAAGAGATCCTGTTTGTTTTCATCTTAGTTTCCCCTTTCATAGAAAGCAAACATTTGCTCTGCATGTCCAAGACGTAAGACAATAATAGTTCATTCAATATTTTCATTTTATAATACATAGAAAAACAAGTCAATGAAATGTATATAATAATATCCATTATTTGCCATATTTATATGATTATTGCTAAATATCTAAAATTTGACTTTTGGGTACATATGTTCTACAATTTACAATTACGTAGCATAGGCCTTAGCAGAATGGAGTTTAGTATGAAACAAGAGAATAATTTAGGAACCCAAAAAATAGGAAGACTTTTACTGGAATTATCTA
>CAZKGP010000075.1:7127-8758 GCA_964552225.1 uncultured Acetatifactor sp. | reverse complement strand
TAGAGCGTCGCCCTGTCACGGCGAAGGTCGTCGGTTCGAGTCCGATCTGGGTCGTTAGTGGGATCTTAGCTCAGCTGGGAGAGCATCTGCCTTACAAGCAGAGGGTCATAGGTTCGAGCCCTATAGGTCCCATTGATGACGATTATAGTCATCACACAATTTAATATGCTGGCGTGGCGGAACAGGCAGACGCACAGGACTTAAAATCCTGCGGGACTAATCTCCCGTACCGGTTCGATTCCGGTCGCCAGCATTAGATGAAAGTAGAGAAAACATTATATTTAAGGTGTTTTCTCTACTTTTTTGATTTTAACAGTATTAAAATACTTTAAGCTTTATAAAGCGGTAGAGTTATAATAAATGTGCTTCCACCGCCTTGGGTATCTTTAACATGAATAGTGCCTTTCAGTGCAGTAATGATTTCAGCAGCAATGCAAAGTCCCAAGCCATAATGGTCTTTATCAGAGTGTGATGTATCGGCACGATAAAAGCGTTTAAAAATATTTTCCTTTTCTTCATCGGGAATACCAGAGCCATTATCCGCTACTATAATAGATATTTTACGGTCATTATCTAGAGAAATGGATAATAAGATGGTTCCTTTTGTTGGTGTATAGCTAATTGCATTGTGTAAAAGAATGGACATCACTTGACTTAAGCGTGCTCCATCGCATAAAAACGTTGGAATTTTCTTATTAGGAAGTTGAAGTTGTAAAGATATAAGATTTTCCTTTGCCATTGCTTCAAATGCTTCATAGGAATTGATAAGTAAGGTATCTAGTTCTATTTCGGCTAGGTGAATTTGAAATGTCTTATTATCTGCATTGGAAAGAAGCAACATATCATCAATGAGTCGTGACATTCTAAAACCTTCAGATGAAATGACATCAAGAAATCCTTCTTGTTCTGTAGGAGTAGCCTTTTTGCAAGCAGATGCACAAGATAAAATGACAGCCAAAGGAGTACGTAGCTCGTGAGAAGCAGAAGATACAAATTGAATTTGTTCCTCTTGGTTCTTTTTAATTGGTTGCAATAATTTTTTGGTAAAATAAAATGAAAATATACATAATAAAGATATAGTAGATAAATTAATAATTAAAAATCTTAAACGTTGTTCACTAATTTGATTATTTAAATGTTCTAATGAGGATAAAATAAGCACTTGCAAACTGCCAGATTCATGAGAAAGAGTACCCATGCTGGCATAGTAGTTGACATTTGTACTGGAATAAAATTCAAATTCGTCATGATTGGAGATATAAGAAGAGGATGTAGGATTAATTGTAAAATTTGATTTGTAATAATCTATAACCTCTTTTTGTACATCTTCGCTTACTGGGAGAGTGGTTCTATGGTTAAAAAGAAAAGGAACTCCATTATCAGTAAGGTATATATAATAGGAATTATTAGATTCTATTTTGCTTAACCATTCATGGGTAATGATAGATTGTTGCTCTAAATTAGCAAATATAGTGCTCATGTCCCTTTGAAAAGAAAGAAAGTTATTTTTCTGAAGGCTAGTTTCAGATACGTATAAATAAACAAACGACATAGTCAAAAGAATAAGAGTTGTAATTCCTGCACATAGCAATGTTAGTCGTAAATGTACTTTTTTAAACATGTTGAATCCC
>CAZKGP010000075.1:0-7027 GCA_964552225.1 uncultured Acetatifactor sp. | reverse complement strand
ATACAGCGGATACGTGCTAAAAGTTCTTCAAAAGCAAAAGGCTTTACAAGATAATCATCTGCACCACAATCTAATCCTGACACTTTATCCTCCAAGGTACCTAGTGCGGTGATTAAAATAACAGGGGTGTTGTTGCTTTTCCTTCTCATATCAGCAAGTACTTCAAATCCGTCAATAAAAGGTAGCATACGATCTAATAAGATAATGTCGTGTATATGCTGTTCTATATATAATAAAGCTTCTTCTCCGTCAAAACAAGAATCTACTACAAAATCAGCCTTTTCTAATTGATATTTTAAAGAATAATTAAGTTTTCTATCGTCTTATACTAATAAAATTCGCATGAGGGCTCCTTTTTTGTTTGGCGCATTTTGGTGGCACCTAAATGCGGCACCTTTGAGTGCCATAATACCTACGGATTGCTTCGCACTTCGTGCTCTCACAATCCTAAAAACACTCGAAATCCGCCCTGAACGGGCTACTTTCTCGTGTTTTGCGGGTTCCAAGTTCATACTTTTTTATGCAAGCATAAAAAGTATGAGTTTGGAACCCTGGTATTATCATATCATAATTGTCTCTAAAGTTTCTCTAAGAAATATTTTCTAATTTTAGAGATTGTTTAGAGAATACTTTGTTAGTCTGTTAGTATCACAATAATATTATGAAGAAAGGTAATAGAAATGATGGCTAATGTAAGTAATAAGAGGAGAGGTCAAATTATAAGTATGCTTCTTGTATTTGTAATTTTGTTTTGCACCGCATGTGGAAAAAATGCGGATAGTACAGGCAATACTTCAAATTCAGAAATTAATGGTTCAGATATTAATTCAGGAAAGAATGAATCACAAAATGATAATCAGGCAGTAGGGCGTTATGTAGAAAATGAAAAAAGTGGGTTAAAAGACTTTATAGATTTTCCGGCGGATATTAAAACGATGGAGGACGGTAGTCTTGCTGTATTTGATACTTATGCTGGAATGTGGAGCTCTGCTGATAATGGGGAGACTTGGGAATATAATGAGCTTGAGTGGTTTAGTACTTTAATGGAAGAGGAGGCTTATATTTTACATTTAGGTATGACTCCAGACGGCTATTTTATATTATCTAAAGGGATATTTGATAGTTCAGATTCTGGGGAGGAAAATAATGACTTTAATACAGAGTGTTTGCTAGTTAAGCCTGATGGAAGCTTAATAAAATGTGATATTAAGTTGGACGGTTCCACTTATATTATGAATACATTTGCCACAGATGATGGTCGTATGTTTGCTTCTGCTTTAAATGGTTCACTGTATGAGATTAATAGGGAGGATGGCTCTGCAGAGAAGTTATTTGAAACAGAGGATTATATATATCAGTTAGACGTACAAGGGAATCATTTGGTATGCGCCAGTGCTGAAGGAATTGGAATTTATGATTTAACAACAAATGAAAAGGTAGAGGATAAGGTACTAGATGATTTTGTTAAAACAAATTTAGGACAGAATATGGGTCAGACTTCTGAGCGTGCTATTCCAGTAAAGACATTGCTGGAAGATGAAAATATTATGTATATTATATGTGAAAAGGGGATTTACAGACATGTAATTGGCGGTACATCTATGGAACAGGTATTAGATGGTTCATTATCTTCCCTAAGTAATCCATCTTTTTATATAATAACTGCAACATTAGTTGAGGACAGCAGTTTTTATGTCCTTTTTTGCAAAAAACTTGATGCATTATACCTATGATTCAGAAACACCAACGGTTCCAAGTGAACAGCTTAAGGTATATAGCCTAAAGGAAGATATTTTATTAAGGCAGGCAATTTCAGCATATCAAATCAAAAATCCAGATATTTATGTAGATTACCAAATAGGAATAGAGGAAAACTCATCTGTTACTAGAGAAGATGCCTTGAAGAAATTAAATACAGAAATTGTAGCAGGAACAGGTCCAGACTTAATCTTGTTGGATGATATGCCTATCGATTCCTATATTGATAAGGGGATTCTTTTAGATTTGTCTCCTTATCTTGAGGAAATAATTGGAGAAGAAGATGTATTTACCAATGTAGTAAATACATTTAAAACAGATTCGGGAACCTATGCAGTACCTACACAGTTCACACTTCCTTTGATGGCAGGGAATTCAGAAAAGCTACAGCATATTAAGGACTTAAAGGGATTAGCGGATGTTGTAGATCAGATTAGAAAAGAAAAAGAAGAAGGCTTCATAATTGGTGCCAAAACAGAAGAAGCTTTGATATCCATTTTACTCTCTTCTTGTGCGCCTTCATGGAAAACAGAAGCGGGAAAGATAAATGAAAGTGCATTAACTGAATTTTTTACTTATGGAAAGCAAATATGGGAAACAGAAAGCAAAGGTTTCACAGATGCTATAAAGAATCAAAACTTAGAGGAACTGAAGTCGTGGGAAGAGATGAAAGAGCAAGGGGCAACAGATGATGAGCTACGACAGATGTATCAATACATGCAACCTCTGGGAATACCTTTATATAATCAAATCCTATGTTTAGGAGAATTATCAGGTGATTATAGCTTAGACATGTTAACTTCTCTGTTTAAGCAGGAAGAAATAGTGGATGGCTCTTTTTCAACATTAAATATGCAATCTAAAAATGTATATATACCTAAAACAATAATAGGAATAAATTCAAAATCCGCCAATGCACAGGAAGCTGTTAATTTACTAGATATCCTGATTGGCAAGGATTGCATTTCTGGAGAAATGTCATTTTCTATTAATAAAAAAATATGGGATGACACATGGAATGAAGAGAAAGAAAACAATGAGGATGCCCTTTCTACCATGGGCGTTTCCACTCAGGATGGTGTTAGCTTTTATATGACTGTTTACCCATCTACTCAGGCGGATGCCAACAGATTAAGAGAAATGGGAGATGCTGCCACTACACCTTATATTAGAGATGCTGTTTTAGAAAATGCAGTTTATGAGGTTGGTACATCAATATTGAATGGTGAAAAGACGGTAGAGGATGGCGTTGCAGAAATTGTTAAAAAGCTTGCAATTTATATGGCCGAATAGTGTGAAAAATAAATTTTTCACACAGCGATTTGAGCTGCCGCTCAAAGTCGCCAGACTTTGGCAGTTAACGTAAAGAATTTCTAAGTTCCACACCGAAGAATGGCTCGGAGAGCCATTCTTCCCACGTGGTGGTTGAGGCGTTGATGCGGTAGTTCAAAGTCGCCAGACTTTGGCAGTTAACGTGAAGAAGATGTAAAAGAGAAAAGGCGGGAGCTGGCTTGAACAGAAAAAGTAGTAATAAATCATGGAAAAATAAGCTGGTTAGAAAGAGGCAAAGGGCAGGGCTACTTTTTCTGGCACCTAGCTTTATCGGAGTAATTATATTTGTTTTATTGCCCTTTGCAGATGTAATAAGACGTTCTTTTATTACAGCCATGACGAATCAATTTATGGGGATACAAAATTATAAAACGGTTTTTACAAATGAGGCTTTTATAGTAGCGGTTAAAAATACATGTAGATTTACTTTAACATGTATTCCTATATTAGTAATATTGGGGCTTTTTATTTCGCTGGCTCTTATGAAAACTAAAAAAATACAAATCATTAAATCTTTTTATTTATTGCCTTTGGCAATACCTACAGCGACTATAGTATTGGTATGGAAAATGATGTTTCATAAATTTGGATTTCTTAATAAGTTAATATCATCATTGGCAAGTACATTTGTTACAATTGATTATATGAATACAGATTATTCATTTTATGTGCTTGCGGGTACTTATATTTGGAAAAATCTTGGCTACACCATAATATTGTGGATGGCTGGAATTCAAGGGGTGTCTGGAGATATTTTGGAAGCTGCCAAGGTGGATGGAGCAGGAAAGTGGAAGCGTCTTATTTATATCATGTTGCCTAACTTGAAAGGTAGTTTATATACTATTGTTGTTTTGTCCTTCTTAAACTCATTTAAAATATATAGGGAGGCCTATTTGGTAGCTGGTTCCTACCCTGATGAAAATATATATTTGCTACAACATTTGTTTAATAATTGGTTTGTAAACCTTGAACTAGATAAAATGGCATCAGCGGCAGTAATAGTAGGAGGATTCCTTTATATAGTAATAATGATTTTGCAGAAATTATGGGATAAGGATTAGTGAAATAGAGCATTTCACATAGTCATTTGAGCAGAATGGAGGAATAATATTATCAAAAATAAATTAAACACTATAAAATCTAATATGCTGGCTTTGTTTTTAATCCTTCCTGCTTTATTAGTATGTTTTCCTATTATTTTACTAATAACTGGTTCTGTAACAAGCAAATATGAGCTAAAAGAAGGTCTGGAACCGATTTATATAGAGTCTAGTAGCCAAGAAGTAGATTATATTAGCTGGAAATGGATGCCTGATTACCCTACCTTTGAGAATTATGAAAAATTATTATTTCAGTCTCCACAGTTTTTTGTATTGTTTTGGAATTCGATGAAAATGGTAGTTTATATTTTAATAGGTCAGCTTTTAGTGGGAATTCCTGCTGCGTGGGCATTTGCCACATACCGTTTTCCATTTCATAAAAGTCTATTTGCTTTATATGTTGTATTAATGCTTCTTCCTTTTCAAGTGACCATGTTGTCTAGCTATCTGGTACTAAATAATTTGGAACTAATGAATACACAAGCAGCTATTATACTGCCAGCGATTTTTTCAACCTTTCCAGTATTTTTATGCTATGGGGGATTTAGGCAAATACCAGTAGAGCTAATAGAAGCGGCAAGAATAGATGGGGCAAAGGAAAGTTATCTTTTTATGAAGGTGGGGCTTCCGCTTGGAAAAAGTGGTATTATGTCGGCTGTAGTACTAGGTTTTTTGGAGTACTGGAACCTTATGGAACAGCCGTTGGCATTTTTGGAAGATAAAAAGCTATGGCCCTTATCCTTATATCTGCCGGAAATTTCTTGGACACAGGCAGGATTTGCATTTGGAGCATCTGTAATAACCCTGATTCCAGCGGTGTTTGTGTTCCTTTCAGGGCAAGAGTATCTGGAAAAAGGAATTATTTATTCAGGATTAAAAGGATAGAGGATAGAAAAGATGAAACAGCAGAAGCAGAAAAAAATAGCTTTGGGATTTGTTATATTCCTAATACTTATGTGGATATGCACCTTGGTGTCAAAAAGCATTTATGCATCAAAGCTTCCACAGGTTAATTATTCTACTATAGAGAAGAAAAAAATAGAGCATATAGTAGAGGTCGATGGAATACTAACTCAAGGCAGTGAAAGAGCTATTCATAGCATTGCAGGATTGCGCGTGGAGAAGATTTTGACTCGAATTGGGGATAAGGTAGAGCAAGATGATATTTTATTTCAACTAGATATGGAATATCTTAAGGAAACAATAGATGATAAAAAATGGGAAATAACCCAATTGGAATATGAAATAAAGGACTTGAAGAGCAATGCAACCATATCAGAGCAGGAAAATCAAAAACAGACAGAGCATGCAAAGCAGGATTATACAACTCAGGAATATGAAGCAGACTATATCTTAAAACGTAAAAGGGAGGCATTAAAGGAGGCTGAGTTAAACCTTAATAAGCATAAGGAAAATGGTATTACCGTTTCAGGTAATGATGCTGAAATTATAAGTACGTTAGAAAAAGCTGTACAAAATGCCAAAAATGATTTAGAAGATGCTATCATTCAACAAAATAATTTATTGGTAGATGCTAACAGGAATATTGACGATACTTTAGCTCCCAAGCAATCTAATAGTACATTGGAAGTCAGTCAGCTTCAGCTTGAACGATTGCGGAAGGAGTTAAAAAAATATAAAGAAATTTATGATCAAAATGGGGAAATAAAAAGTGAAGTGGCAGGAACGATTCTTAAAATAAATCTTACTGTAGGAGAAAGAACTCCAGAGGGGGCAGCAATTATTTGTGTAGATGAAACCGTTCCTTTCCAATTTGAAGCTATCTTTACCAAGGAACAGAAAAAGTATATTAATCTTGGAGATACCATTTCGCTAGAGACCAGCACTTTAGGAACAAAAGAGTATAATATAGACTATCTAATGGAGGAAGAAAACAGCCCGGGTTCTTATCGAGGAATTATATATCTTCCACAGGGAGTAGGCTCATTGGGGATGAGTGCAACTTTAAAGAAAAGTGAGGGTACAGAACTTTTTAATTGTTGCATTCCCATTCAAGCATTACACAGTGATAATAATGGCACCTTGCACTTTGTATATTTGATTGGAGAACGAGAAGGAATACTGGGAAATGAATTATATGTAGAGCGTCGTAATGTAAAGGTATTAGATTATAACGACAAATATGCCGCTTTGGAAGAAGGAATATTAGGGAAAAATGATAGGATTATTTTGTATGGGGATCGTGAATATAGTGAGGGAGATATTATTCGTATCAAATCTTAGGCAGATAATTGTATACTAAAAAAGTGGAGAGAATTAAACCCTCTCCACTTTATATTTTATTCCTGACTAAAGGAATCCTTACCTAAGCCACATAATGGGCAAACCCAATCCTCGGGTACATTTTCCCAAGCTGTACCAGGTGCTACTCCGTTATCTGGATCTCCTTCAGCTGGATCATAAACATAACCACATGCATCACATACGTACTTACTCATTACTTTTACCTCTTTCTGTGCGCTATAGCACACTTATCACTTTTTTATAGATTTCATCCAGCTGCTCTTGAGAAGGTACGTAATTCATTCTAATTCCGTCCAAGCAGATGTTGAATCCGCAATCAACAAGTTCTTTTTCAACTAGAGCAATACTCTGACCGCCCCAGCCATATGAGCCAAATGCAAAGGCTTCTCTATTTTTGGGAGATAATCCCTTTAGATAGCAGAGAAATTGGGCTACAGAAGGCATCATCTGATTATTTAAGGAAGGAGAGCCTACTGCAATATATTTGCTTGTTAAAACATAAGGCATAATACTGCTGTGATGATTTTCTTTTAAATCAAAAAGCTTTGCTTGTATGCCGTTATCACCAAATG
>CAZKGP010000074.1:0-8763 GCA_964552225.1 uncultured Acetatifactor sp. | reverse complement strand
CCATAATTTTCGTAATTTTGGCAGCCACAGAAGGATCCATTGCTTCTAATATCTTCCCTCTTTCTTCTGCACTCATAGCATTTAATGCCCTAGTCACAAGGTCTAAATTGTCTGTCATTTCTTCAAATATTTTAGCAGCATTTGCTGGTTTCATTTTAGCATATCCAGCTGCAAATTCTTTTATCTCATTACTTTCTTGAAGCTGTGCAATCACTTGTTTATAGAGATGTTCTGCAGTCGACGGATCCATAGATTGGAAATATTTTTCATATGCTTCAGCACCTGGTCCCTTTTCTGCATATACTACTTCCTCATAAAACTCTGTTTTTATTCGTTGAAATTCTACTTGTTTTTTTTCAAATTCCTGAAGTCGAGTTACTTCAGCCTTTAAGGTAGCAATATCCTCATCTCTGCTTGAATAAGAATTCTGTGCATTTTCTAACTCTAATTCTAATACTTTTATTTGCTCAACTGCTTCTTTTAAAGTTTTATACCCACCATAAGTTTCTTCATCCACTATTTCCGTTACCGCATTATTGGGAAGAATTTTATTAATAACAGGTACATCTTTAATCAAAGGAGCAACAACATTCGTTCCAAATCCGCCAACATCCAGTTTTATAATTGCACAAATAACACCAATCCATAAGAACACAATAAAAATGGTTGCCAATAAAGTTAGCAAACCATTGCTTTCTCCATCTTCCATTTCCTGTTCTTGTTTACGGATTTCTTTGGCACGTTTTTTGGCTTCTTTTCGTTCATTGCTGAGTCTTTTATTATCTTCTTTTAATTTTCTCTTTTCATCTTCGACCACTGACACTTCCGGATTATTGGACTTCTTCATTGTTAATTCTCCTGCTGTTTCTGACCATATGTATAGCTAGTCAATTCGTCTATTTCTTTACTTTCCTGCCTATTTAATTCTAACAGAAAATTTTCAAAAGCTTTTTCCTTTAAGGATTCATGAGTCTTGCGTTCTTTAATAACTTCAGTTAAGCGTTCTCTAGCCTGTTCTACTTTTTGTTCTGCAAGCCGAACTTGCTCTTCCTGTTCTGCAATATATTCATCCATACACAAAATTGCATCTTTATTATCCGCAATTTCTTGTACTTTCAGTATTCCTAATCGTAAATTTCCTGATTCTAGTTCATAATCCCGCTTACGTTGAAACAGAGCTTCTAAACGCTCTATTTCTGCATCTAAAGCTACTTTGGCTGTTGCAAACTCTTGTTTTGCTTGAGTCTCCATCTTCACCTTAATGTTTAGAATGCTTTGCATTCGATATCTAAACCTTGCCATTTATCATCATCCTTCTGTATCTTCAAATAATGCTTCAAGCATCGAAACACTCTCTTCAAAAGTAAATTTGGTTTCAACATCTTGAAGAAGGAATTCATTTACAGCATCAATTTTAGAAATCGCATAATCTATATTAGGGTTACTACCATTTTTATATGCACCAATATTAATTAAATCCTCAGCTTCATTATAGGTAGCAAGAACATTTTTCAACTTACCAGCTGCTTGTTTATGATGCTTATCTGCTACTTGGCTCATACATCTAGATATGCTTTGTAGAATATCGATAGCAGGATAATGATTCTTATGACCTAGTTTACGACTTAGCATAATATGACCATCTAAGATACTTCGAGCCGTATCAGTAATTGGTTCATTAAAATCATCACCATCTACTAATACCGTATAAAGCCCTGTAATTGATCCTTTGGCTGCTCGTCCTGCCCTCTCAAGCAATTTAGGCATCTCTGAATATACGCTTGGTGGATATCCTCTTGTTACAGGTGGCTCTCCACTTGCCAAACCAATTTCTCGTTGAGCCATAGAAAATCGAGTTAGGGAATCCATCATAAGCAAGACATCTTTCCCTTGGTCACGAAAATATTCTGCAACTGCTGTAGCTGTTTTGGCTGCTTTATTACGCTCTAAGGCCGGACGGTCTGATGTAGCAACAACTACTACAGATCGTTTCATACCCTCTTCTCCTAAATCTCGCTCAATAAATTCTCTTACCTCTCTGCCACGCTCTCCTATCAATGCAATTACATTAATGTCCGCTTTGGTATTACGAGCAAACATACCCATCAACGTAGATTTCCCTACACCAGAACCAGCAAAAATACCAATACGCTGTCCCTTACCAACTGTAATAAGTCCATCTACAGCTTTTACCCCTAAAGGTAACACTTCATCAATTATTTCTCTACTCATAGGGTCTGGTGGTGTTGCTTCTACCAAACAATTGGGACCATGGATTACCGTACCACGTATGGAACGCCCTAACCCATCTAACGTTTCCCCAAGCAGCTTATCGCTTACTGGAATAGTTAATGGTTCCTCTGTATTTTCAACCATACTTCCCAATCCAACACCATCAACAGAATCAAATGGCATTAGAATAGTCTTTTTATCTTTAAATCCAACTACTTCCGCTTTTATAGGATCTAATTCTCCTTCTAATTGTGAATGTATCAAACATACATCACCTAGCTTCGCATCCGGACCTATAGATTCAATTGTTAATCCAACAACATTGGCCACCTTACCAAGTTTACGATAAAATGGTTTTTCTGCTATTTTCTTATATTTGTTAAATTCTACAGATATTTGCTTCACTTTTACTTCACCTGTGCTTCATATGATAGTAAAACTAACGTTTTACGCAATTCTTCCATTTGTGTCCCTAATCCGCAATCAAAAATACCATTGTCTGTTTCTATTAAGCATTGTCCTTTTTCCAAAGTAATATCTTCAATAATTTCAACATTTCTGCTACTTACTGTAGTTTCAATGCCAAGTTGTTTGCGATGCATACTTACATATGGATAGTCTTCTTTGGAAATATGTATCATAAAATTACGGCTTCCTTCTACTCTATTTATGGTAGTTGAAATCAAATATATCAATACATCACGATAAGAAGAAAGGTCTACATGAAAAATATGTTCATAAATATCTGTAATGGTTTTAACAAATTGTGGCTCTAATTGGTCAACAAGCTGATCAAATTCAGCATTCAAACTCGCCTTTTGTTGTTGCAACTGTTGTTTCACTTTCTCAACTTCTTGCATAGCTTGTTGATAACCTGCATTATATCCATCTCTGGAAGCTTGTTCTTTTACTTGATCCGCATCAAGCATTGCCAATTGTTTCGACTCTTGAATTAACGCTTCCGCATCTGCTTTAGCTTGTTCAAGAATTGTATTTGCTTCTTCTTTTGCTTGGCTTAAAATAGATTCTGCATCTTCTTCTGCATTTTCATTATTTTTAATAATGTTACTAGCAAATTCCTCATCATCAGATTGCAAAGAATCTACATCAATAACTGAAATGTTTTTAGCAAAGCCATCCACAAATTTATCTTTTGAGACTATTTTTACGCTGTTTCCCAATTCATCTATTCGTTTTTCCATAAGAGAATTAACATCAATTATGCGTTTATCATTACTATGTACTTGGGTAAACATTCCCTTCAGCAGATTACTAGACAACTATCTCGTCACCTCCGCCTCTAGAAATAACAATCTCACCATTATCTTCTAATTTTCTAATAATATTAACAATCTTCTGTTGTGCCTCTTCAACATCTTTCATACGAACAGGACCCATGAATTCCATGTCCTCTTTAATCATTACAGCAAGACGTTTAGAAAGGTTATTAAATATAGCATTCTGAACTTGCTCATTAGTACCTTTCAGAGAAAGTGCAAGGTCATTATTATCTACATCACGAAGCACGCGTTGAATCGCTTTGTCGTCCAATAGTAAGATATCTTCAAATATAAGCATTTTCTTACGAATTTCATCAGCCAATTCTGGTTCTTCAATTTCCAGAGTCTCCATAATGTGTTTTTCAGTTCCTCTATCAACAGTATTCAAGATTTCTACTACTGCATCCACACCACCGATGATATTGTAATCTTGATTCACTAGATTTGCTAACTTAGATTCAAGCACTTTTTCTACCTCTTTAATAACATCAGGGCTCGTTCTATCCATCATAGCGATACGACGTGCAACATCAGCCTGTCTATCTGGTGGAAGCGATGAAATAATAACCGAAGATTGGCTTGGTGACAAGTATGATAAAATCAGTGCAATTGTCTGTGGATGTTCATCCTGAATAAAGTTTAGCAACTGAGATGCATCTGTTTTACGTACAAATTCAAAGGGCTTAACTTGTAAGGATGCCGTTAATTTACTAATAACATCCAACGCTTTTTCAGAACCAAGTGCTGTTTCCAAAAGCTCTTTGGCATAAGATATACCGCCCTCAGCAATATATTGCTGAGCTAAACAGACTTCATAAAATTCATTGAGAACGTCTTCTTTCATTTGCGGTGCAACACTTCTAGTATTCGCAATCTCCAATGTCAATTCTTCAATTTCTTCTTCTTTAAGATGTTTAAAAATACCAGCTGACCGTTCTGGTCCTAATGAAATAAGAAGTATGGCTGCCTTCTGAACCCCTCTTATCTTTTCGTCCACTCCTCGTGCCAAAATCTTACCCCCATTCATCCGCTAACCAGTTACGTAGCAAGCTCGCTGCCGCCTCTGGATTTTCATCAACAAATTTTTCTACTATTTTACGAGTCTCAGATTTAGACTCTAAATCAATATCTTCCAATTCTTGAGCTGGTGTTGACTGCAATAAATTCTCAACTGACAGTGTTTCTTCCTCATCAACCCCACTCTTTGTTCTCATGCTTCTTATTACTACAAATCCTAATATTGCTAAAATTATTACAAACATAACAATACTAAATATATCAGTATAGCTAATACCTGTTTCATCACTGTCATATAGCAAAACTTCTTCATATGCAAGTATTGAAATGTTATCCGCAGGAAAACCAGTAGCATTAGATACTAAATTAATAAACTCAGGATCTAATTCCATCTTGGTACGTACACCTTGATTAGCTACCTTATACTCTTTCCATGTAATTCCATCCAACAATCCCTGTAGCTTAGCATCTTCTTCTTTTATTATCTTATATGAAAGTGCTGCTACCGAAAAAAATGAATTAGTCTTATTCACTCCTCCTGATGGAGTAATGATATGTTCAACAGAATTATTGTTTTGATATTGTCTTTCAATTTGTGACTCTGAGGATGACGAAGTATTAGAATCCGGATATTGATATCCTGTCTCATCTGAATTGGAATATGTTCCAGGTATCCCCCCATCTCCGTTTTCATTCTCAGCCTCATATAAGTTTTCATACTCTATCATTCCATTTTCACGGCCATCTGGAGCATAAAACTCACTTACGGTTTTCTCATAATTGGCAAAATCTATATCCAAACCGCAACTTACTTCTACCGAATCAAACTGATTCGTACCCAGCATTACTTTTCTAACTTGGGCAGCAACCATAGATTCTGCTTGCTTCTGTAATTCTAACATAGAGCTTGCAATTCCTGCCGCCGAGTAATCCTTCTCACCATTAAACAGCATATTGCCATCTATATCTATAATGGTAATCTTATCTGTGGTTTCATTTCCCAACAAAGTTGCCACTGATCTTGCCATATTTGCTGCATTCTCAGCGGTAAAGGTTCCTGATAATTCTAACAGAATAGATGCACTTGACTCTTCTTTTCTTGACGTTAGAGTTCCATCTTGAGGTGGTATGTTTAGAGTAGAACGTGCACTTTTCACTGCAGTATAAGTACTAAGATCTCTATCTAATTGATTCTCTAAAGCCTCTACGTATTTTTTCTGTTTATCAGCTTCTGTTGTTGTAAGACTTCCTTTTAAAGCATCCTCCACAGAATACACATCTGGTGCATATCCACCAGATGCTAGCGCTAAAATAGCATTAGATTTATCTGACCCTTTAACTTCTATTTGCATTCCGTCCTTAGTTACTTTAGGTTCATAACCAGCTGTTTCTAAAATAGATACTACTTCTGCTGCTTCTGCCGCCGTTTCACAAGTTTTCAAAATAACATATTTGGGTTGTGAAAAAATAACTATCAAAATAGCGAAGGTGAAAATAATAACTGCACCTCCACCTATAATTAAAGTTTTCTGTTTAGATGTGAATTTATTCCACCATGCTAAAAGCTTTTCCCTTATTTCGTTTAGCCTATCCGCCATTGCAAGTCCCTCTCAACATCACTAAATTTGGATTTGCATAATTTCTTTATATGCTTCCATAAGTTTATTTTTTATAGCAACCGTATATTGCAGGGCTGAATATGCTTTGCTTGTAGCAATTGTTAAATCATGTGTAGTCGCCGTTTCACCTATTGCAAATTTTATTTCTTCATTTTCCATATCTGACAAATAATTATTCGTGGTTTTAATATTATCCATGGCACTATTTAAAAAAGCATCAAATAAAGTACCATCTGCTTTTTGACCATTTTCTGCCAAAACTCCTTTTAAAGAAGTCGCCAAGGTGTTTGTCGTATTATCGATTGCACCAGTGGCTAAACTATTTACTGCCGCTATATTCATAACTTAAGTGCTCCTTCTCTCTTGTATTATTTGCCGATTTCCAATCCTTTCAATGCCATGGATTTACTCGCTGTAAAAGCTGTCGCATTTGCTTCATAAGCACGGCTTGCATCTATCAAGTCTGTCATCTCAGAGACAATATTTACATTGGGGTATGTAACGTATCCATTTTCATCTGCATCTGGATGCGCTGGATCATATACCATTTTCATTTCATTTTTGTTATCTTCTAACACATTCGTTATTTTCACGCCGTTTCCACTGTAATTTTTAGATGCACTACCTAATACATTACTAAAGTTCACTCTTGCGTTCTTTTCTTCAAATCTTACTAATTTACGACGATAGGGTGTCCCATCCTCGGTTCTTGTAGTGCTTGCGTTAGCTACATTTTCAGATACGATATCCATTCTATATCTCTGCGCAGTCATACCTGATGCATTGATATTAAAAGCTCCAAACATGCTCATATGTATAATATTCCTTTCAATTATAATTTTCTATTTATATGTACTTTTTATTTCATAGCAGTCTGTAAATTAATAAACTCTTGATTAATACTGTTAATCAAACCTTGATATTTAAGTTGGTTCTCTGCCAACATTACGTTTTCATTTTCAATATCAACATTATTGCCGTCTATACGATATGAAAAACTGGACATATCAGTATAAGTCTTTGCATTTAGTCTACCTAGCTTACCACTTACCTTATTAATTCTAAAGTCCAAATTATCAGTACTAGCACCTCTTCCAATTGCTTTCTTTAATTGTGCTTCGAATGCCACATCTTGTCTTTTAAATCCTGGGGTAGATCCATTAGAAATGTTGTTAGATATAATATCATGGCGCAACCAACTAGCATCCGCAGCCTTATCTAATACATTAATATAATTAAATACATTTGAATTAAACATTTAGCAATCCTTTCTTTTATGACATTATTTATTATCAAATTACAAAAGAATATAATTTTCTACTAGTTACATTATAAGTTATTTCACAAAAAACTCAATGGTTAATTACATTTTTTTTGTTTTTTATACAAAAAAAGGACTCAATTGACAAAATTCAACGATTCCTTTCATTGTTTTACAATATGTAAACTACTTTATTTTATTTGATTTTTACGATTTTGACGCTTCAATTCTTCAATTTCATCAAAAACCACATCATTAATTACTTTTATATATGTTCCTTTCATACCGGAAGAACGAGATTCAATTACTCCGGCACTTTCAAATTTACGAAGTGCATTTACAATAACAGAGCGTGTAATTCCTACGCGATCTGCTATCTTACTTGCAACCAATATACCTTCCATATCATTTAACTCATCAAAAATATAGGTAATTGCTTCCATTTCAGAAAAAGACAATGTACTAATAGCAGATTTCACTACAGCTATTTTACGGTTTTCCTCTGCACTTTCTTCATTGACTGCACGAAGCATTTCTAGCCCAACCACAGTCGTTCCATATTCACACAAAATAATATCTGCAATATCATATTGATTGTTACATTTATAAATAAAAAATGTACCCAAACGTTCACTAGCTATTTCAATAGGAGTAACAATAGCTTGAAATTTATCCATATTATCATTAGCAAATCCTAATGTTTCAAGATTAACATTTTCTTTAGTAGATAACACGCCAAGCAAACGTTCATTTAACATGGGATCAACAAATCCCCCAACTGTTTCTTCAATAAGTTCATTAATTGATTCTACTTGATCCGATTTTGCTACTCCAAGTACTTTTCCTTTTCTGCTTATTACAAGAACGTTAGAATTTAATATTTCTTGCATCACCTCACAAATATCATTGAAAATCACTTTGCTAGAATTGTTATTGTGTAACAATTTACCAATTTTCCTGGTTTTGTCTAACAGCTGTACGCTACCCATGCACTTTCCTCCGTCCTAATTATTGAAGCAATTGATAATTTGCATACAACAACCCTTGTTTCAATTTACACAATAATATTAACACAATTTTTGCATTAAAACAATACATTGTATAAATTGTCTGTTTATTATAAAAAATCAATCTTTTCTTTCTGCGGTTTCTGGTGTAGCCACTTCAATAAAGTCACAATTTTCATTCATACAAACTAATTTATTTCCTTTTTCCAGTAACATTCCACCACATTTTGGACATTTTTCTTTTGAAGGCTTCTGCCATACCATAAAGTCACATTCTGGATTATTAATGCAACCATAGTATTTTCTACCTTTTTTTGTTTTCTTTAAAACAATTTCTTTTGAACAGT
>CAZKGP010000073.1:0-8780 GCA_964552225.1 uncultured Acetatifactor sp. | reverse complement strand
GCAAGAATCATTTGATCCTCTAATTCCTTATTATACATAAGGGCATCTCTGTATACATCGTCATGGAACGCATAATTCTCAAGTTGCCCGTATTTGATAGAGTGTTGTGCCATTCTTGCAAGATTCTGCATACGCATTATATTTTCAGATGGATCATCAATTACAAAAATTCCGAAAAGAGGTCGTAGTATAAAATGTTCGACTGCAGCTAGCTCTGAATCAAGTAAAAGAGCGGTAAAATTTTTAATGCGCAGGATTAATTCGCTACGAGAAGAAAAATGCATTAGTAATGCAAAGCTATCTTCACTACGACGGGCACACATTGTGTCTTCTTTTGCAGCTTGCTTAATAATACTATAGATATGTGCAATAATCTCATTGCTCTTACCATGACCATACTTTTCTCGAATTAAGTTAAAGTTCTCTATATCTAAGACTGCAAAAGCAGCATTACCTTTATTCTGACTTAAGCTAATTCTAACGTCGGTTATAAATTTCTCATAAGAGGGACCGCCAGTAATGGCGTCCACATATAGGAGTTTATCATAATAATCTTTAGTTTTCTTCTTATAAAAGAAGAAATAAAGCATAAATGCAATTATGGCTATCATTATAATAATACAAAGGAAAATTGTAATTGAGAAAATGGAAGAGGCTGTTTTATCAGCGATATTTACAGGAACAACATTTAGAAGATACCAATCATTTATAGCAAGTGGCGTGTATTGCATGTATTTATCCACTTTATTGGTAAAAACTATTTGACCTGATTTGTGTTCCGCCATATCCTCTTGCAGAGTTAAGCATGCTCTACTATTGCTTGTACTGCTATTATTAATGCTTTTAAATATATTTTCTGAATCCTGAAAAGAAGTAGGATGATCAGATTTTAATATATACGCACCATCTGATTTAACAATGTAAGAATAACCTTCTCCGTTAAAGGAATCAACAGACATTAATGATATAAAGTGATCAATATCATAAGTGGTAAAAAGTACGCCAGGTATCTCTTCGCCTACAAAAATAGGAGTGCAGTATACAAAAATATCACTTCCATCAATAGCATCAGGTATAGGGCCCGATAATGTAGTTGCACCCCGAAGAGAACTGTTATCTGTCATAGCTGAAAGATCCATTTGTATGGCAATGCCCTCATGGTTGTAGGTGGTTCCATCCTGCATAATGATACCAATTGATTTATAAGAATAAGTTTCGTATGCTTTTATTAAATGAACCATAGCTTCATCAATATCAAACTGGGTATTATTATTACTAATTTTTAAAGATAGTTCTTTTAGTAAAATCCACTCATTATATATCCCTGAATTAATAGTTTTCGTACTTTGTTCAGACAATTCACTTAAAAAAGTCCGAGTATTAACGCTAAGTTTTTGATTAAGAAAAAAAGAATACATCAAAAGCCCAGAAAGAACAAATATTAAAATAAATCCTCCTACTATATAATTTTGTGGTTTTTTTCTAGTCATATAAATATCCTCTTTAACATAGTTAAAACATTATTATAATGCAGTGGCTACAAGGTGAAATAATATATGAGCAAATGAGTGTTTTTACAATCTCATAGGTATATTGTACCAAGAAATTCATCAAAAATAAAGAATAATAATAACTAAATTCAATTCATTTTATGGTAGTATTGCAATTATACCATTGTTAATAGAAAAAAACACAAAAATAAATAATTTGTACAAATATATAAAGATAAATGCTCTATATTAAGATTTCTATTCAATAACATACCCTAAATATTGAATTTTCATTAGTTTCATTTTTACTTTGACTTTTTTGCATAATGAATCGTTATATATAATAAGAGGATAGAATTGAGGTGATATGTTGATTGATGAATATTTAATACGATGTGCCCAAAATGGAGATAAGGAAGCTTTGAGCAAATTAATTGGTCGGTATTACGATAAAATATATACATATTGTTATCATCACACTAGTGACATCCAATCAGCAGAAGACCTTTGTCAGGACACTTTTTACAGCATGCTGAAACATATTGAGGAATACAGGCATTATAGCAAGTTTCAAAATTATCTTTATATCATAGCAGGAAATAAGTGTAAGGATTATTACAAGAAGAAAAAGCCTATCTATTTAGATGAGATACCAGAAAACATAACAAAGACGGATGGATTTGAAACTGATTATGAAATGAAAGAACTGGTGAATATGCTTCCAAAAGAACTTAAGGAAGTGATTATTCTACGGTTTTACCAAGAATCAAAATTTCAGGATATTGCTAACATTCTGCAGATTAGCAATTCATTAGTTAAATATCGTGTAAAAAAAGCAATCTCTTTCTTGCAAGAAGAGATGGAAAGGAGCGGGAGTTGACGGAAAAAGAGATTATCAAAAGATTAAAAGCAGTAGGGAAAGAAAATATTAAATTAAATAACGGAAAAAGAAATGCCAATATTGAGTTACTTGTGAAAAAAGATATTTCTGTCAAAAAGCGAAGTGGTATAGGCGAATTTATAATTACACAAATTAGATTCACCAACAAACTAGACTTTATGTGGCAAGGAGTGTGGATTTTATTCCTATGTTTAATTTTAAATAGACAATGGATTAATATAGAAAATGATATTTTATTTATTTTGTCTATGGCACCACCTCTACTGTTGCTTCTTACAATAGAAGATGTGAGCAGAGTCTATAATAAGAGTGTTTTGGAAATAGAGTACGTGACTAAGTATTCACTTCATAAGGTAGTGCTGGTAAGAATGCTTTTTTTATCTAGTATAAATGGATTACTTATATTCTTAGGAATTATATTTGCAAAACACCAAATGAGTTTGCCTTTATTAGAAACACTGGTGTATAGTTTAACGCCCTTACTCCTTATGAACTGTTTGCTTCTGAAAATGATGGAGATGTGGAAAGGGGAACAGTTGAAGTTTGCTAGTGTGGTCTTGTATGTATTTTTCCTTCTAGTGTTGCTAATAGGAAGAACAAAATATAATGGAATCTATCTGCCTGATGCTTTTGGAATTTGGCTACTTCTATTTGTAATTGGCATAACAGCAACCGTATATCAGATGAATAGACTAATGAAATATTTAAAGAACTTTGAAACTATGATGAGTTAAGGAGGAACATATGGAATTAAAAATTGAAAGGGTTACAAAACAATATAAAAACAAGATAGCAGTAGATCGGATTACAGAAACCTTAACCAATGGCGTATATGGACTTTTGGGAGAAAATGGTGCTGGCAAAACTACATTAATAAGAATGATTTGTGGTATTTTGGAACCAAGTAGTGGGGAAATAAAACTAGACGGAAAAGATATCATTTCTATGGGGGAAGCATATAGAGATGTGTTAGGGTACTTGCCTCAGGACTTTGGTTACTATCCCAATTTTACTGCTATGGAATTTTTACTTTATATCTCATCATTAAAAGGCCTTGATAATAGATATGCCCGTAAAAGAAGCAAAGAGCTGATTATTGAAGTAGGTCTCGAAAATGTAATGAAAAATAAAATAAAGACTTTTTCAGGCGGAATGCGTCAAAGACTTGGCATTGCACAGGCATTGTTAAATGATCCCAATATTTTAATATTGGATGAACCTACCGCAGGTTTAGATCCCAAGGAACGAGTTCGTTTTCGAAAGATGATAGCGGACTTGGGTAAAAATCGAATTGTATTATTATCAACCCATATTGTTTCTGACGTGGAGGCCATTGCAGACAAAATATTTATTATGAAAAAAGGCCAGATGCTTTCCTGTGGCAGTATAGATGAATTAGAAAAACAGGTTTCAAATAAAGTATGGATTTATATTGGCAACGAGACCGAAGCGGAAGAGATAGAAGAGAAATTCCTAGTTGGAAATAAGCACCATAGTGATGGGAAAACTACATATCGCATTATTTCGGAACTCAAACCATTTGAAAATGCAATAGAAGAAAAAGGAACATTAGAGGACCTATACCTTTATTATTTCCGCAACAGCGTGGAGGGTGAGAAGATTTACTAAGACTCGAAATAAGATGTGTTTGGTATGGGGAAAATAATTTAGGAGGATAGATATGAAAACTATAATTGGTTTTGAGTGGAAGAAAATATTTGAAAGAAAATTTAATATAATAGCAATGCTGGTAGGATATGTATTGATTGTAATACTGTCTATGAATTTCATAATGGGAGTTACATATTATGATGAAACATCCGCTCAAGTGGTGCATGGGGTACAAGCAATTAGAGCCATTCAGGAAGAGAGCAATAGCTTAACTGATTATTTAACGGAAGAGTATTTGAGCGGATTTATAGCAGAAATTCAACAAAGTAATATCCCACTAGAAACCGATGAAGAATATTATCGTCAGAAAAATAGAACTCCTTTAGTTAATTTACTTCGGTTAGTGGCGAATAATTATACCGAGTCTGGACGTTACTACGCGGACTATAGTATATTGAATGAAATATCAAATGATGATGGCATTCATTTTTATGAACGAAGAATAGAAAAGACAAAAGAGTATTTGAATAATGAGAATTTTGGGGGTGGTTATTCAGAAGAGGAAAAGGAATTCTGGCTTTCCAAAACAGAACAAGTTCAAACTCCATTCAAATGGGGAGATAAGAATGCAATGGATATTGTGTGGCTTACTATTCAACTCGGTTTTTATCTAATTTTTGTTATTGCTATTTGCATTACTCCTGTATTTGCATCTGAGTATGAGTCAGGAGCCGTGGCACTTTTGCTTACAACCAAGATGGGAAAAACAAAGTTGATTTATGCAAAAATCTTAGCATCCGTATTATTTGCTTTTATATATTTACTTTTAGGTATTGGACTGGGAGTGTTGATAGATGGAATTTTTATTGGTTTGGATGGAGCAGACTTGCCATTGCAATTGTGGAGAACAATTGTTGCTTATGATTGGAACGTGGGAAAGGCATGTTTGGTCAATGTTGGAATTTTATTGCTGATTGCCTTAATGATGACACTTTTAACACTATTGCTATCCTCCAGAATTAAATCAAGCTTAGTGGTATTGGTACTAGATTTTGTTTTACTAATTGCACCAATTTTTTTACCCCAGAGTAAAACAAGTAGGCTATGGAATCATATTTATTCTCTTTTTCCTACATGGACAATGAATTTGCAAAGTGTTTTAAGTTCATTTTATAGTTATCAATTTGGAACAATTGTTATTTCTTATCTTGGAATGATTGTGCTGGTGTATTCCCTAATTTCCCTTATAAGTTTATTTGGAATAAAAGGTGGCTTTGCCAACCATCAAGTGAAAACTTGATGGTTTAACATCAAGGTGAAAACCTGATGGTTGATAAAGTTCACCCTTATTTTAAATTTTTAAATGTATTTCCTGTTTTCAGTGCAATCATCAAAGAAATGATTCCAGCAAAGAAAATAACAACATATTCAAAACCTTGACATAGACCAAACAAAACCCCATACATAGCATTGCCCAAAGGGTGAGCACACATAGATACTGTTAATATAACTGCTATTACTTTTCCGATAAGATGTGGGGGCGTTTCGGCTTGAACAAATGACATCATCTGAATGGTAAAAATCATAGATAAGGCCATTAAGACAAAACAGCAAAGTGTTATAATAACATAATTTATCATAGCTGACTTAATAATTAAAAGTGAAATGCCAATAGGGAAAATACATAATGCACAAAGGAGCAATATTTTACCCGCTTTTTGAATACTAAGCTTTTTGGAAATAATTCCAGCTAGTATTCCTCCAGCTAGTCCCCCTGCGGCCAAAGCGCCCTCTGCAAAACCGTAAAGCCTGTTGGCATTATCTTTTGTAAATTCCAAAACTTCTGTTATTAAATACGGCAGACCAATAATAATCATAGCTGAAAAAAAGAAGTTAAAGGCACAAATTGCCAATAATACCTTAATCATAATGGGCTTTTTATTTTTTATAAAATGAAGGCTTTCAGAAAAATCCTCCTTCGCTATCTTTAAAAAGTTTCCTTGGTTTTTTTGCTTTGCAAATGGAATGTGAATAAAAATTTCCATAATAGCAGATAGCGTAAAGCACGCGATACTCATTATTAAAATAATCTTTAAGCCATATCCGCTATATAATATTCCCCCAATAACAGGTCCTAATAAAGAGGAAAGTGAATTCACAGAATTAATCACAGAATTACCTGCCAGCAAATTCTCTTCACTTACAATAAAAGGAAGACTAGACTGTACAGATGGTTGATAAGCTGATGCGATACCATATAAAAGCATTAACATTCCAGCAACCAAAACGATAAAATTAGTTTCATTCAAAGCAAAATAGAAAATAGTAATTAGCGCTGCCGTAAAGAAATCAAGAAAAACCATAATATTTTTTTTGTTTACTCGGTCAGCAACAATTCCACCTATTGGTGACATTAATATAGCAGGAATAAAGGCCAGAGCAGTAACTGTACCGAAAATTGCAGATGAGCCTGTTTGGTTCAGTAGATAGAGTGGGATTGCAAATCGTAATGCACTGTTTCCAAACAAAGATATGATTTGCCCGATGACTACCAGTGTAAAATCTCTTTTAAATAATTTGTTGTTTTCGTTCATAAATGATCCTCCAATTTTTTACTTTTGCTACATACCGACGGTTGGTATGTTAAATACTTAAAAATATACTGCTCAAAACAGAGCAGTTATTTTTCCGCTATTTTTCTATAGTTTTCTATGCCTATTAAGGTCATGTCCAAAACTTCTTCAACTCCTGTACCTTCAAACATGGTATACATAAATTTGATTTTGTTCTCCAACTGGTTGGCAGTCATTGGAATTATTAATGGATTAAGCCAATAGTTCACCAGTAAGAGAAACATTTCCGAGAGCTCCTTAGGATACTCAGTACGGATAGAACCGTCTTCTACCCCCTGTTGTACAATGGGAATAATGTATTCTGGTATTACAACTCTTATTGTATCTTTTAACGCCTCTACAAAAATGGTTGGTACATTAAGCAGGCTGGGAGAAAATGAAAACAATTCTTCCTGACGAGGATCCTCAACAGAAACAGAAAACATATCTTTTAGCTTTTCAAGACCTGTTTTGTTAGGCTGATCTCGTAGTTTCCTCATTTCAAACTCTTTATATTCAAACATTTTTTCACATACACCTGCCAAAATGTCTTCCTTAGATTTAAAGTGATGATAAATTGCTCCCTTACTTAAATCTCCAAGCTCGTCAATAATATCTTGTATGGTAGTTTTCTCATAGCCCTTCACTAAGAAAAGCTTGAGCGATACATCCAGTATTCGATTTGTTGTTACTTCAGAATTCCTACTCTTAGCCACGTTCTCACTCCCAACATACTTTTGGTATGTTGTAAGCATAACAGAAAATTTGGATGAAAGCAAGGAAAATTTTAATAAACAAAAATTCAATATTGACTTTAATAAAGTTAAATGATATCTTTAATATAGTTAAAGAAAGAGGTGGAAAACATGCCTATTGATATTGTACCAGAATGGATGGTAAATCTTGACAATGAAGATGTTGTGTTTATGAAAAAGTTTCTGCTGTCATCAGGTTCCCTTAAAGAGATGGCAAAGCAATATGATGTGACTTACCCTACCGTCAGATTACGATTGGATAAGCTAATTCAAAAGATTAAAATTAGCGAGGATACAGACAACGAACCATATATTGCATTAATAAAGAGGTTGGCTGTAAATGAGAAAATTGATTTTGATGCGGCTAAGATTTTAATGTCTGAATACAAAAAAACAAAACGGGAGGAAGAATGAAATGAGATTATCGTTTACATTTATTATTTTTTTAATATTTATTGCTGGTGCAGTAGTGTTACAAATATTCTTATCGAAAAGACAGAATAAATGGTTGGGACTTATATTGCCTCTTATTTGCCTATCATTTTCACTAATTATAACTTTTGGAAATATAATGTTTTCTGCAACTACATCAACAGAAGACTCTTATGTGGAAAACGGAGTAGTTACTAAAGTCATAAAACAAAAAATAAGTACCATTGATATAGAACAATCAGCAATTATTACGCTTACATTTTTATTTATATATAATATTCCTACAATAATTCTGTTGGCAGTATACTATGCTTGTCGGGAGAAAATAAAAAGGAAAAAAGAACTGGAAAAAATGAATATACAAGATTTGGAATAACTAATGGAGAAAACTCTACGGAGCGTTTGTTGTAATTCATTGGGATAACAGTTACATTAACTAGGGAGGCAGATATTATGGATTGCAACAAAGTAGGAAATCTGATTATGAACTTGCGAAAAGAAAAGGGTATGACGCAAAAAGCATTGGCGGACAAAATGAACCTTAGTGATAGAACTATTTCTAAATGGGAGCGCGGAATTGGCTGTCCTGATGTTTCACTTTTGCACGAGCTATCTACTATTTTAGGCGTTAATATTGAGAACATTTTAGCAGGTGATTTGGAGCCTAATGATACCGATGGAGGAAATATGAAAAAATTAAAGTTTTATGTATGCCCAACTTGTGGAAACGCTTTATATTGTACTGGTGAAGCGGAAATTTCATGTTGTGGTAGGCGACTTAACCCCTTAATTGCACAAAATGAGGAAGACGTGCATGGAATAAGAGTGAATGAAGTAGAAAATGATTTATATGTAACCATACAGCACGAAATGACAAAGCAGCATTATATTTCTTTTGTAGCTTGCGTTTCGTATGATAGAGTACTTTTTATTAAGCTATATCCAGAGCAAGATGCAGAAGTGCGTTTCCCTAAAATGT
>CAZKGP010000072.1:0-8796 GCA_964552225.1 uncultured Acetatifactor sp. | reverse complement strand
GGTGATATTGATGGAGATGGTGTGAAAGAGATTGCAGTATGTGTTTATAAAACCACCAAATTTCATCCAGTTTTAGCCAAACGTCCCTTTTTCTACAGACTAAACGAAGGTAATCTGGAATCAGTCTGGCTAGGCTCTCGTTTGGCTCGCCCCTTTGATGACTATATTTTATATGACGCAGATGAGGATGATATAGACGAAATTATATCCATCGAATCTGCAGAAAATGGAAATAAAATAATCGCCATATACGATTGGAAAGGTTTTGGTTTTGAAGTAAAGACTATTTCAGAGGAATTACAAGGAACCGTCGCTTTTCTAAACAACCAAAACCACAAAGATACAAATGTTCTTATCGCAATAGCAGGAACCCAATATCAATTGTCACTGCAAGAAGACCAGATTCAACTAATCAAATAATTAGAGGAGGTAATGAAATGTTTAAAAAAATGTTAATGTCAATTCTCGTTTTAACAACAGTCTTTCTATTTACCGGCTGTAGCAATTCCCAGGACAACACAAATGTACAGCCAGAAAGTCAACCACAAACTCAAACCCACAACGAACAAGAGAGCAGCACAAATCAAACGGCCTCTCACAATATGGTAGATTCAGAAATTATAAATATAGATTTCAAACCAGGGTTTAATCAGGCCAGTGATGAGTACGCTCCTCTAACTATCACAGCAAAGGCACCAGAATATTCAATTAACGCTGACCTATCAAACATAGAAAATATAGACCAGTTTCCCAACCTAACTCAAAAACAAAGAGATAAAATATCTGAGAACGGATTTGTTGTAATTCCAACAGATTCAGAACAGCTATTTTATATTTATGAGGATAATACCTACAAAAAAGTGCCTAGTTTTGTAACAACAGATTCCGTATTACAGCTATATCACATATTTTTTGACTACTCTCTGCGTAATCTAGAAACTGATTTTTTATATAATGATCTAATGGTGTTAAACGAGAATATGATAAGTCAGTTAATAACAGAATATAACACTGTTTCTAATAGCCAAGTAAAAGAAAGCATTTTACAAATGATTGGTTACTTCGGTGTGGCCAATCTTGCTTTGGAAATCCCTTTACCTAATGAGTTTCCTACAGAATTAACAGACCTTGTGAATCAGGAATACGACTTGATAGAAAAGGCTCAGGGCAAGGCAGAATCACCCCTATTAGGATACGAGCTTGACTATTCTCTTTTCAAGATTCGAGGTCATTATACAAGAAGTGAAGAATTAGGAAAGTTTTTTCGGGCAATGAGCTGGTATGGTATCGTGTCTATGCCACTTTGTGATAATGAGGGAAATAGGGATGTGGAATCGACAATAAGTGCCATTGTAACAACGATTGCGCTTTGCAGTCTGCCAGAGGAAAAGGGCATAAAACCTTGGGAAAATATCTATAGTACAACAAGTTTTTATGTAGGTGAAGCAGATGATCTGACACCATATGAAATTGCACAGGTTATTAGTAAGGTATACTCGGATACACCGGACGTGAATAAAATTACGGATAAGCTTGATGATTTTTATCTTGAGTTAGAGCAAATGAGAAAGCCGGAAATTGTGCTTAAGTCAAGTAATGCAGTGACAGGGCTACAAATGCGCTTTATGGGTCAAAGATATATTCCTGACTCAGAGATTTTACAAAACCTTTGCGATAATTATGATCGACCATTTCCAACAGGAGTTGATATATTTGCAGTTTTTGGGTCAGAACGTGCCCAAGAGCTACTGGATGAATTATACATGCCAACTGTGCTATGGGACGAATATCAGACAGAATTTGATCTTTTAGCAAATAAATTCAGGAATCAGACGATTTCAGAGCAAACAAGCAATCAATATAATGGCTGGCTGTATTGTTTAAAGAGTTTAACGACGAGGTCAGGTGCCGGTTATCCATTATTTATGAGAAATACAGCATGGGAGGATAAATCATTGTCTACAGCCCTTGGAAGCTGGGCGGAAATCAGGCATGATACGATTTTATATGGTAAACAGTCAGCAGCAGAATGTGGCGGAGGAGAAGAACCGCCTGAGTTAATCGGATATGTAGAACCCAACCCGGAATTTTTTAATAGGCTGTACTGGCTCGTGGTAATGACGAAAGAAAACTTAAATTCAAGGGAAATGCTAAATCCAAATATGGAGAACAAGCTAGAGCGATTTGAATCCATGCTACTCTTTTTGAAAACCTGTGCGGAAAAAGAGTTGAACGGAGAGGATTTATCAATTGAAGAGCAATATACCTTATTAACTTATGGCGGTACATTGGAATATATCAGTAGTTCCATTGCGGAAGCTGACAAATGGTATCTGGTTGAATCTGATACGGATAAAAACATGGCGGTCATTGCTGACGTTCATACAGCCAATGGAACCTATCTAGAAGTAGGCGTTGGTACAGCAGCTGAAATTTATGTTGCAATATCCCAAAATGGAAAGGTTTATCTCACCAGGGGTGCTGTATTTGACTTTTTTGAGTTTACTTCTGGGGAACGATTGACTGATGAAAAGTGGCAGGAGATTATAAAAGAAGCTCCTCCTCAAAGGCCGCCATTCACCAATTCATATATGGATGACGAATCTGGGGCAGCAGTGCCAGTGCCGGATGAACCATACTCAACAGGATGTTAAAACGTAAATCTTTATTTATAGTAATTTTTTTAATCTGTATACTGATTGTAATAGTGCCCGGAATGATGAGGGATTCCGGGCAAATTACGATTTCTTTTGTTGGAGATATTATGCTGTCTCGGTCTGTTCAGGGGTATCTGGATGAATATGGCTATGACTATCCTTACGAAGAAGTGCGAGAAATATTTCTTAACGATGATTTGACTATTGGCAATCTGGAATGCCCAATTACAGACGTTACAAATGCTGCTGATAAAACAAAGCGGTTTATATTTCAGGCAGATGAGGAAAATGCTGTCGCATTAAAGAGAGCAGGCTTTGACTGCCTTAATCTGGCCAATAATCATTCCATGGATTATTTAAGTCAGGGACTCCATGATACCATGGTTCACTTGGAAAATAATGAATTGGCATTTGTAGGTGCAGCAGAAAATTCATCTATAAACACTTCTTATCATTTTAAGAAAAATGGAATCAAGGTGGGCATTCTTGCCTATAGTATGTTTCCTCCAGAGGGATATTTTTATAATGAGAATAAGCCCACAATTCAATACATCAGCAATTTAGATACATCCCCATTGGAAAGCGACCTTGCTTCTCTGGATGTTGATTTTAAAATTGTTTATTTTCATTGGGGAATAGAATATCAACCCTATAAAAGTGAAAGTCAGGAACTTATGGCAAAGAAAGCCATTGATCTAGGGGCGGATTTGATAGTGGGGGCGCATCCTCATGTACAGCAAGATGTGGAAATTTATAACGGCAAATATATTTATTACAGCCTAGGCAATTTTATTTTCGACAGACAGATTCCTCCAGGAACGGATGAAGGCATGATTTTACAAGTGACAATAGATAAAAACGGGGTATTGGAGATTGAGGAAATGCCTGTGAAGATTGAGAAGGCAAAACCAAGTCTTGAATAAAAGTCAGAAAAACATAAAGTATAACTGCCAACTGAGGGTCTCCTTAATTGGTAGTTTTTATTATTGACATATGTCATTAACATAACTGGGAAGGCTGATAAACAAGAGAAGTGAGGTGATAGATTATGCCAAGACCAATAAAATGGAGAAAAGTATGCAGATTACCGGGAAGTAATAAATTTGGTCCTCTAGACTTAACATTGGATAATCAGGATTATATAAGCATGACAGTAGACGAATATGAAACCATAAGACTTATTGATTTAGAAGAGTTTACTCAAGAAGAGTGTGCACAAAAAATGAATATTGCCCGTACTACTGTTCAGGGAATTTATATAAAAGCTAGAAGAAAGTTAGCTGAATCAGTAGTAAATGGTAAAACACTGATAATTGAAGGTGGCGAATATCGACTTTGCGATGGTTTAGGAAATGGATGTGGTCGTGGTTGTCATAGGCATGGCAGGCGCTTCTCTGGTAACGAGAATGGAGGTGGTAGCTAAATCATGATCATCAAAACGTTAGTGGAAAATACATCCATTTCAGAAGACTATGGCTGTGAGCATGGCCTTAGCCTTTATATTGAAACAAAGAATGATAAAATATTATTTGACGTGGGCGCAAGTAATTTGTTTCTTCATAATGCTAAAAAACTTGGTATTAATATTGAAGAAATTAATTATCTCATTATCTCCCATGGACATTATGATCATGGTGGTGGATTAAAAACATTTTTACAAGAAAACATAAAAGCAGAGGTGTTTTTACATCCTCTTGCGTTTGATAAGCACTATGCTTTGCGTTCTAACAATCAATTAGATTTTATCGGTATTGATGAAGATCTGAAACAAAATAAACAAATGGTATATACATCAGACAGATATGTTATTAGTAAGGGACTTCAAATATTTTCAAATGTGGTTCAAAGAGAGCCACGTCCAATGTCAAATAGTGGTTTGGGAACTGAGCTGAATGGGCAAATAGTGGACGATACCTTTCATCATGAACAGAATCTTATAATAGAGGCAGATGGAAAGACTCTTTTAGTAACAGGGTGTGCTCATAATGGCATCGTAAATATACTGGAACATTTCCACAACTTAAGGGGGCATATGCCTGATTATGTCATAGGCGGATTTCACCTTTCCAGACGCTCTGGTGAAAATGAGGACTTTACTGAGATAGATAGAATTGGTAAATACTTGAAGGATACAAAAACAAAGTATTATACTTGCCATTGTACAGGTATAGAGCCTTATCATCGATTAAAAGAAGTATTGGGTGAAAGTATAGATTATCTACGGACAGGTAGTGAAATTATCTTATGATTTCTAGATGTTATGTCGATATAAATAATGAGTACATTAATCTAATGACAGAATAGAAATTCATAAAAATAACAAGAGGGAGATTTATCATATAATGAGTATAAGTATCAACAACAATTCCTATATCCAAAACTACACCCCGGTTGCTGGAAGTGGAAAACATACCGATGTTTTTGCTCTTCCCAACCAACAGGACCTAACTACTGCGGATAATCCTGACTCGTCTGTAAACAATCGTATCACAATGATTGATTATGAAGAAGTTCAAGAATTTTTACGTACCAAAGCTAAGCCACTGCCTGAAGGTATCGGTATGAGAGGTGAAGAAGCTAAGAAATACTTTGAAAACATGGGGGCTCCTATATTATATGTATTTAACGAAGATGGTTCTGCCTCAATAAAAGAGGGACTATCACAGGAACTTTGGAATCTTGCTAATAAAAATCTTGCCAAAATGCAGCCGTTTAAACCAGGGTTAGGATACGAACGCAACTAGTATAAACCTCCAAGTCATGAGACTTGGAGGTTTTCTTCTGATTATTTATAGCACAATCCAGCTTGCTATATATTCTGTGTTTGGGGGTAAGTTATCAAAATCTTTGTGAAGTGTTTCCCACGTTCCGTTTTTGGAATCAGACTGCATAGCTAGCTCGAAGTGTGACATGGCAATGCCAATATCCAAAAGCTGCATATCAAAAGCGTACTTATTTCCGTAGCCAGGTGTGTGCTCCAAAAAGAAATGGTATCTGGTATCATCCTTGACAACACGCCATGGTTGCTTGTTGGAGGCCGACGGTCCAATGCGCACCATCTCCAATGCCATAGCGCTAGGATTACTTTGGGAAAGTGGATGGGAGAAATCTCGGTCAAAAAACAGTTCCTCAAAAGGTTTTCGGGTTTGTGGTTTTACGGTTCTACGCACAATAGAGCTAACCAACCCTTTTTCTTTTGCACTGGGGTATCCAGCAGATATCACAGCAGGAATTACTTCGCCAGGGGCTACGGTCACTGCAGAACCGAACTCGTCGCGTTTAAATGTACCACCTAGCCAACAGGTGCCGATGCCTAGTGACGTGCAATGTACAACAGCTTTTTCAAGTGCCATTCCAGCATTGAGTAGCGAAGGTGTATCATTTGTACATACACAAGCCAAATATGCAACAGCATTTTTAATTACACCATAGGTACCTAACTGTTTACCATTAAAGTTGTTTTTCATTAACGTAAGCTTAACTCCATACGTCGCAGAGAGTTTTTTAATTTCTGTTTCTATGCTATTTAGGTGCTGCGTGGAGATTGCATTACCGTCATAGGTTCGCACCGAACGACGCGCTTTGATTGCTTCTATCGAGTTCATATTAGTCATCCTCCTAAAACATTATCTCTACCTATTATATACAGATGATAGTATCTATACTATAATATATTATACTTTTTGTTTCTATAACTATAAAAGATATCAAGCGAACCTTATGGAAAATAGTGAATTTAGGATATATGACATATAGCTGTCTTATTTAATATTGTATACTATATAAAAAGACAGAGAGAAGGAGTGATCGGATATGGCAAGACCAACAACTAAACAAGACTTAATATTGGCAAGTAATGAAGGATTTGATAAATTATGTGATTTCATTAATACTATGACAGATAAGGAAAAAACCCAGGATTTTAATTTTGATGAAGATTCATTAGGTAAGGAAGCACATTGGAAAAGAGATAAAAATATTAGGGATGTACTGATACATTTGTATGAGTGGCATCAACTACTGATAAAATGGGTAAATGCAAATCAAGGTGGGGAAGAAGCAAAGTTTTTGCCAGAACCATATAATTGGAAAACATATGGGGATATGAATATAGAATTTTGGCGAGTACATCAAAATACATCTTATGATAGTGCAATTAATATGTTAGAGAAAAGTCATAAACAGGTAATGGAATTAATTGAATCATTTACAAATGAGGAATTGTTTAGTAAAGGTATTTATGGCTGGACTGGTGGTTCAACGCTAGGAAGTTATTGTGTATCCGCAACAAAAAGCCACTATGAATGGGCAATGAAAAAATTAAAAAAATATAAGAAATCATTGTAAAAGAATGTCTCTAAGTCTTAATTGATTTAGGGACTATTTAATTGCTTAAAAATGTTTCATAATTTAAAAAAATATCTTTGGGGATTGTAATAAGAATAAGAAGTATGTATAGTTGAAGCAGAAGTCGCTATCATGATGGGGTAAGGGGTATGAATGCTTTGGCAAAAAGGTTTTTATAAGATTTAATTTAATTGAAAAGGTACAACAGATGAGGTGAGATTTTGAATATAGACGATATAAATAGAATGTTAAATATGCAAAGTGTGTATTGGGGTTCTTGCATGTATGAAGATGTGGAAGTGAGATTTGATGTTACACCACATGATTACTTGGAGTTTGCGGAAGAAGATTTAAAGGGTTCGGATAGGAGAAATTTAATAAATGCGTTATCTAATGCCAAGAGAGCACTAGATTGCCAAATAGAATCTTTATTATATGTATACTGTTTGAAGACTTACACTGATAAGAAAAAAATGGGTATACCTAATAAAATTGAAATGTTAAATAGATTAGGAATTATTGCCCCTAGAATTTTAAATAAAATAAATAAAATTCGTAATACAATGGAACATGATTTTTATTGTCCAGATGTAGATGAGGTTCAAGACTTTGTTGATGTAATATTACTTTTCATAAGCTACACAGACAAATATTTATTTGAAGTTAAACAAGACTGTGAATTATTAGATGACACATACGATTTTTATTGCATACCAGAATTTGATAGGGAAAAGCAAGAAATTATTTTTGATGTGAGACGTTCTAATTTGGGGAAAAAATCTTTAAAGTTAAAGCGAATAATGCGACAATAGAGCAATTTATAGAGTTTCTGAAACTATATATTAATCTTGTCAATTAGATCTATTAATACTAAAATATGGAGGTAATTATGATTAAGGTCCAAAACCTGTCCTACTCATACCCACAAAAGGATTTATATAAAAAGGTTTCATTTACAATAGAAGAAGACATGCATTGCGCATTGATTGGCACCAATGGTACTGGGAAAAGTACTTTGCTAGACTTGCTGATGCAACCTGAAGAGTATCTGTATGATGGTAAAATAGAAATGGATGTGAGAGGAAGAATTGGGTATGTTAGCCAATTTTCCCAATTAGATCAAAAGGAAGATTTCACCGTATTTCAATATATTAGTAACGAATTTATAAAGCTTGAACAGAAAATTGCGGATTATTGTAAGGAGATGGAGACTGCCACAGATCTGGAAAAGATCTTTGAGGATTATCAAAAAGTATTAGATGAGTTCAATGCCGTTGATGGAGATTATTACGAAAGCAATATTAAAAAGCAGTTGAAAGTAGCCAATTTGGAAAAACTCGAAAACCAAAATATCAGTAGTTTGAGTGGTGGTGAATTTAAGCTGGTTCAGGTAATTAGGGAGATGATGCTAAGTCCAAGGTTTCTTATTATGGACGAACCTGAAGTATATTTGGATTTTAATCATCTGAATGCTTTAAGACATCTGATCAATAACCATAAAGGAACACTTCTTGTTATTACACATAACCGGTATTTGTTAAACCATTGTTTTAATAAGATTCTTCATATGGAAAATATGGATATTCAAGAATTTGAAGGAACCTTTATCGAATATAATTACGAACTTCTTGCTACAAAGATTGATTTACAAGAAGCTGCGTCTACAGACCAAGCAGAGATAGATCGCCAGCGTAAAATTTTAGAAAAAGCCAGAGGAAGAGCTACAGCAATGGATAATGCATCTCTTGGAAAAGCGGTTCATGCAAGACAGTCCCTGTTGGATCGCCTTAAA
>CAZKGP010000071.1:0-8798 GCA_964552225.1 uncultured Acetatifactor sp. | reverse complement strand
ATTTTAATTCCATATTTAAAAAATAAAGGGATTAGCCATATTGATACCGTTTTTATAACCCATCCAGATCAAGATCATTGTAATGGAATTATTGAATTAATCGAAACGGGAGTAGAGAATGGAATTACCATAGACCGCATTGTACTTCCTTCAATTGATGTACCTAGACGTGGAACCGAGCTGGAAGAAATATTGAACAGTGTGAAAAGTAGCAAACAAAGGAGTCCCATCCAAATAGCTTATATTGCAAAGGGGGCATCTTGGACAAGTGGCAATACCTCTTTTACCTGTCTTCACCCAGAACAAAATGCTGTTATCTCAGATTCGAATGCCTATTCTGCATGCTTTCTAGTACAGAATGGTTCATTCTCCTTGTTGCTAACTGGTGATATTGAAAAAGAGGCTGAGAAAGCTATGGCTCAAGAACTGTCCATACATATGAAGCAAAATAACATACAAGAAATAACCGTATTAAAGGTGGCTCATCATGGTTCTAAGACATCTACTTCCGCAGAAGTTCTGGATGTAATTCAACCCCAAATATCGGTGATTTCTTGTGGGAGAAACAATTCCTATGGACACCCTCACTCTCAGGTGTTGGAACGTTTGGCTTCTTACCATACTAGAATCATACAAACCACAGATTCAGGAGCCATTTGTATAAAAGTGGGAAAAAAAAAGATAAAACTTGAATTTACATTAGGGGCAAGATAGAATAAAGTATCGAAGGTAGAAGGGGCTACCAAGAAAGGCAGATGTAAATTATGTTTGAACAAGACTATATTATGCGATTGATAAAAGAATTGGTGAGAGCCATTATAAAATTAATATTTCATATAGATACAGAATCACCTATGGATGAATTAATAGAAAATGAGGAAGAGAAAGAAGCCATAGGTGAGTTGTTGCATATGGTAGATTTAGGCAAAATAAATGAAGCAGAAAACAAGCTTTACGCTATGCTGGATGAGACCAGTCACGAAAACTTGAAAGTAGCTCTTTTATTTTATTCTTATTTGAATGACTTAAGTGATGAGTCTTTATTAAAAAGTAATTTTAGTAGAGAAGAAGTTAAGGATGGTTTGAAAGAAGTGGTATCAATGTATGGTTTAGAGGGTATGGTGGATGCGTTTCTGTAAGATGGACAGTCTATCATAAATAGAGTAAAATTGACAGAAATAGATGTAGTTAAACGGAGAGAAAAATGCAACGAATTAATGAAGATATTAAAAAAGAACAATTTAAGCAAATATATTTACTATATGGTGAGGAACGTTATCTTCGTAAGCAATATCGTGATAAATTGAAGGCGGCTATATGCAACGAAGAAGATAACATGAATAATAATTTCTTTGAGGGGAAAAACATTTCTGTAGGAGAAATAATTGATTTGGCAGAAACGATGCCTTTTTTAGCTGAGAGAAGAGTTGTATTTGTTGAAAACAGCGGACTTTTTAAATCTGGCGGAGAGCAAATGTCAGATTATCTAAAAGAACCAAATGAGACAACTTATTTTGTTTTTACAGAGGGTGAGGTAGACAAACGCTCTAAACTTTATAAAACAGTGCTGGCAAACGGTTGTGTGGTGGATTTTGGGGTACAGGATGAAAATACCTTGAAACGTTGGGTAGCTGGTCTTCTTAAGAAAGAAGGCAAGAAAATCACCGAAAATACCGTTCAGTTTTTATTGACTAAAACAGGAACTGATATGGAAAATATTTATATGGAGCTAGAAAAACTAATTTGTTATTGCATGGATAAAGAAGTCATAACAGAAGAAGATGTGGAAGCTATTTGCACCAACCGAATTACCAACCAAATCTTTGATATGATTAGTGCCATTGCAGACAAGCAGCAGAAGAAATCACTCCAATTATATTATGATTTATTGGCTTTAAAGGAACCACCCATGCGTATTCTCTTTTTAATTGCACGTCAGTGTAATCTACTTTTGCAGATTAAAGAAATGAAGGGAAAAGGTCATGATAACAAGACCATTGGTGGTAAAGTAGGTCTTCCGCCTTTTATTGTAGGTAAATATGTGGCTCAAGCAACACGGTTTAAAACAGCAGAGCTAAAGAAAGCTGTTATTCAATGTGTTGATGCAGAAGAAGCTGTCAAAACAGGTCGTATGAATGATGTGATGAGTGTGGAAATATTAATTGTATCGGTGCTGTCTTAAAAATAAGAGAATTATAAGTTACTAGATGGGAGGTTAAGCATGACAATAGAAGAGATATTAGTAGGAGAGTCTAGAACCATGGAGTTTAAAAAGGAACTTCCTGATAAAAGCATTAAATATATGAATTCTGTTGTGGCATTTTCAAATACTTCCGGTGGTAAAATTATAATTGGAATAGAGGATAAAACTCGTGAGGTGTTAGGTGTACCAATTGATAAGGCATTTGAAATTATTGATAGTATTACAAATGCAATATCAGATAGCTGTACTCCTCAGATTATTCCAGACATTACGCTTCAAACAATTAATGATAAAACCATTGTAATAGTTTCTATATATCCAGGTAAGCAACGTCCTTATTATATTACGTCAATCGGCAAAGAAAATGGAGTTTTTATTAGAACTTCAGGTTCTTCAAGAAGGGCAGATGAAGCACAGGTAAAAGAATTAGAATTTGAAGGAGCAAATAGGTATTTTGACCAAACGTATTGTGTAGGTCATACTGTTTCTAATGAGCAGATTAATAAGCTTTGTTCAGATATGAAAGATTGGGCATTAAAAGCATGTAAGAATGAAGAAGAAAAGAAAAATGTGAAAGACGTAACAAAAGGGAATTTAATTTCATGGGGATTACTATCAGAAAGAGATGGAGAGTTATTTCCCACTAATGGATTTATGCTTTTAAGTGAAAACCCGTTTCCACAAGCTAAAATCCAGTGTGCAGTATTTAAAGGAACCACAAGAAATGTTTTCGTAGACAAGCGAGAATATACTGGACCAATACATGAACAAATAGAAGAAGCATATCAATTTGTACTTAGAAATATTAAATTGGGTGCAACAATAAGAGGCTTGTATCGTGTTGAGGATTACGAACTGCCAATTGAAAGTATAAGAGAGTTAATCTGCAATGCAGTTACTCATAGAAGTTATATTGACGAAGGTTGTGTCCAAGTTCTATTGTTTGATGACAGACTTGAAGTAACGTCACCAGGAATGCTTTTTGGAGGATTGTCTATTGAAGATTTAAAAGAAGGACAATCTAGACCTAGAAACAGAGGGATTGCATCTGCATTTGTAGCAATGAAGGTAATTGAACAGTGGGGGACAGGTATTCCAAGAATTATTGAAACGTGCCAAAAATATGGATTGCAAGAACCTGAATTTATTGAAATTGGAATGGATTTCAGAGTGAATTTGTATAGAAAACAAGCAATAGAAAAAATAAAAAATCATTCGATTGTAGAAGAAGATTTTCTATATGTAAATAAAAATCAGTTGTTTGGAGAAGAAAACCAGTTGTTTGGGAAGAAAAACCAGTTGTTTGATAGTAAAAATCAGTTGATTGAAAAACAAAAGCAGACAATATTTACAATCAAAGGAAATTCTGTAACAAAAGAAAAAGCTTGGACGGTTTTTGAGGAGCTTCAGTATGGCACTGTATTTGGAAGAGCTGAAATTATGAAAATAACAGGGTTGTCTTCCAATGCTGCAGGCTCTCTTATTAATAAGTTAAAGTGCGCAAACTTAATTGTTCCTGTATCTGGTAAGGGAAAAGGTAAGTATATGTTTAATCGTTTTACATGAAAAAGCTTTCTTGATATGGGGAAAAATAAGAACATGAAATTTATAAAAGATTATTTTAATAATGATGCACTTAGAGAAGAACTAAATGAACTAACAAGACAGACCTATGGTTTTGATTTTGAAAGCTGGTACCGTGCAGGCTATTGGTATGGTGATTACATACCTTACTCATATGAGGAAAATGGAAAATTATTATCTAATGCCTCCGCAAATATCATGAAATTTATTCTAGACGGTGTAGAAAAAAGTTTTATTCAAATTGGAACTGTAATGACTGTGAAAGATTGCAGAAACAGAGGATATGCCAGAGAACTAATCAATAGAATAATAGATGACTATAAAGACAAGGTGGATGGAATATATTTATTTGGAAATTTGGATGCTCTTAAGTTCTACGAAAAACTGTCATTTACACAAGGACTTCAGTATCGATATTATTTGAAGCCTGAAATCGTAATAGACAGAAAAACAGATGAATTTCAAAGGGTATTACCTGATAACGATAAGCTAGTACAGCTTTATAAAAACATGATAAAAGAGAGCATTTCCTATTCTCAATTGGAACAGATAAATAAATATAGTCTTCATTTATTTTATACAATGAATTTTGAAGATGTATATTATTCCAATGAGCTTGAATGCTTCGTGTGTTATGAGCTTGATAACAATATTCTATATATTAATAGTATTTTAAGTAAACATGATATCCCATTAAAGTCAATTATTGAAAGAATTCAGGAGGATTACAAAGAAATTATATTAGGTTTTACACCAATCAAATCGGAGCAAAACATATTTGTCTGCAAAGAATATGATGGAGCAGAGGACTATAGATTTTGCTATATAGGAGAGAAGCTTAAAATTATAGAGGAAAATAAATTATATTTCCCTGAGTATTCTCATGCATAAAATGATTTGTGAGCCCTTCCATATTTGAGGGAAGTTTAACGGACACAAAATAATATACTATGTATTTACCAGAGGCGTTAAACAAAACAGTAAACATCTTTGGAAAATATAATAGGTAGGTTTAAAGTATGGGCAGAACAATTTTAAAAAAGGGTGGTTTTATTGTAATAACAATGTTGTTGATTTTATTGATTGGAATGTGTATGGCAGGAACGGTGAATGGTCAATCTCAGATTACCATGAAGGAACAAGAGAGGTATTACAGAGAACTAGAGCAGAACTATCATAAAAGAATACGTCGTTTTTTAGTGGATGCAGGATATCAAAACTGTGGAGTAAACATGACACGCATTGTAGATACAGAGGGAAAACGTACGTATACTATTGCAGTAAATCATAGAAAATTTGACAGGATAAACGAAGAAGAAAGAATTAGCTTACAGGAAGAACTCGATTCTTTAGTGTTTACTTGTGAAAACAGTATTTTTTGCTATGAATTTCTTGCACAACAATCAGAATAAATGCATGACAAGCATGTGTGAAGTGGGTATAATAATCAAATGGGATATCATATCCTGTGTAACGGATTAGAAGGAGTGAAATTATGACATATATACCTAAGCCACACGATATTTATAAACATTTTAAAGGAAATTTGTATCAAATTGTAGCATTGGCAGAACATACAGAGACAAGAGAATCACTAGTAATTTATCAAGCGTTATATGGAGATTTTAGAATATACGCTCGCCCATTAGATATGTTTACTAGTAAAGTAGATAAAGTAAAATACCCTCAAGCAACTCAAGAACATCGATTTGAATTACAAGGGCAGGTTTCACAAGGTCATGTATCACAAGGCCAAGTATCACATGGGGAGATATCACAAGATTCGCCACAGGAGGAAGTTTCAGAGGATACTCCTATAAATATTTCAAATGAAGAAATAAATCTTGAGCCTATGGTAATTGCGTTTCTAGATACCAATTCATATGCAGAGCGCCTTAATATATTGGCTGGGCTTCATCACCGAATTACAGATGAGATGATTACCACAATGGCAATAGCCTGCGATGTAGAAGTTCCTGCAGGTGAATTGGAAGAACGGTATGAGGGATTAAAATTATGTTTGCTTACTCTTGAAAAATACGAATGCAATAGAATCAGATGATACCATAAAGTGCAAATCCGTAGGTATCAATCCTCCAAATATAAACACCTATTATATTTATGTTTACTGGTACCATTAGATAGGAGGAGCATGTATGGCATATAGTTTGAACCAAAAAATAGTGATAGGTGTGTCCTCTCGGGCGTTATTTGATTTAACAATAGAGAATCAAGTATTTGAACGAGAGGGTGTAAAGGCATATTGTCAATATCAAATAGAACATGAAAAGGATATCTTAAAACCAGGACAAGGTTTTGGACTGATAAAGGCTTTACTAAACTTGAACCAGCACAGCAAAGGAACTAACCCCATAGAGGTAATTGTGATGTCTAGGAATAGTCCAGATACTTCCCTTCGCGTATTTAATGCCATACAACATTATGGATTAAACATTACACGTGCTGTTCTTGTCAGTGGGGCTTCCCTTGCACCGTATTTATCAGCCTTTCAAACGGATTTGTTCTTGTCAGCATATGAAGATGATGTGAAATGCGCAATTGATAGTGGAATTGCGGCTGGAATTATTTGCACGGAATATTCAACTGAAAATTTAAGAAATGAGATTGTGCCTTTTTCCACTAACTTTGGTATAATAGAGGAAGAGAAAAATTCCACTGAGCAAATCCGTATTGCATTTGACGGTGATGCAGTTTTGTTTACAGATGAGTCAGAGCGAATTTTTCAACAACAAGGTTTGGAAGCATTTGAAGAAAATGAGAAAAATAATGCGTATAAACCTTTGAATGCAGGACCATTTGCAAAGTTTCTAACAAAATTATCTTTGCTACAAGAAAGCTTAGGTGATAATAATAAATGGATTCGCACAGCACTAGTTACTGCTAGGAGTGCGCCAGCACATGAGCGTGTAATCCGTACATTGCGTTCATGGAACATTCCAGTAGATGAGGCTTTTTTCTTAGGGGGCATACAAAAGAAAGATGTATTAAAAGCATTTGGTGCGCATATATTTTTTGATGACCAAACGGTACATACCCAATTGGCATCTCAAGTGGTACCATCTGCAAGAGTTCCTTATTGTGAGAATGTAACTAGAAAGAGAGATACAGTAATAGATGAAGTACAATCATATCGTACAGGGTAAATTCCTTGCACGACCCAACCGTTTTATTGCTTATGTTGAGATTAATGGACAGCAAGAAACGGTACACGTTAAAAACACAGGAAGATGTGGAGAGCTTTTAATAAGCGGAGCAACAGTATATTTAGAAAAGAGCAGTAATCCGGATAGGAAGACAGCTTATGATTTAATCGCAGTTGAAAAGGGAACTCGTATGATTAATATGGATTCTCAAGCACCCAATAAGGTTGTGGAAGAGTGGCTTTATACAAAGGCACTTTTTCCCAACCTTATTAGCGTGAAACCGGAGACAACGTATGGCAATTCCAGATTTGATTTTTATGTAGAAACAGAAGATGATAAAATCTTTATAGAGGTAAAGGGGGTTACCTTGGAGCAAGAGGGAGTGGTTCGTTTCCCAGATGCTCCTTCTACACGGGCAGTGAAACATGTGGAAGAGTTGGTGCAGGCTCATAAGGCTGGCTATAAAACATATGTGATTTTTGTCATTCAAATGGAAGGGGTGAAGTATTTTTCCCCTAATATAGAGACACACCCTCAATTTGGAGAAGCATTAATAGAGGCCAAGCGTAATGGGGTTGAGGTGCTCGGTTTTGATTGTACAGTAACACCAGAAGAATTGAAATTGAAGGAACAAGTACCTATATACTTGGAGGAAATTCTTTTTAAGATTTGCAATCCATTATTAAAATGGTATGATACTCATAAACGCATTTTGCCATGGCGTGAAACACCAGCACCATACCGAGTCTGGGTATCTGAAATTATGCTTCAGCAGACGAGGGTAGAGGCGGTTAAGCCGTATTTTGAACGGTTTATGAATGCACTTCCCGATATAGCTGCATTGGCAGCAGCAGAAGAGGAAGAATTATTAAAATTGTGGGAAGGACTTGGCTACTATAACCGAGTTCGCAACATGCAAAAGGCAGCCATACAAATAATGGAAGAACACAATGGTTATATGCCAGATAATTATGAGGAATTGCTAACACTCAAGGGAATAGGAAGTTATACCGCAGGCGCAATTGCATCCATTGCATTTGGAAGAGCTGTACCTGCAGTTGATGGGAATGTACTTCGAGTGATTTCACGTATTCGTATGGATGAGGCATTGATAACAGATGCTAAAGTGAAGCGGAAGGTGGAAGAAGATTTAATTCAGACGATGCCTCAAGACCGTCCAGGTGATTTTAATCAGGCGATGATGGAAATTGGAGCATGTGTGTGTATACCAAATGGAGCACCTAGATGTCTAGAATGTCCATTGCAACATATTTGCATGGCTCACGCGGCCAATAGGGAACTGGAATTTCCTAAAAAGGCAGCTAAGAAAAAAAGAAAAATTGAAGAAAAAACAGTACTTATTATACGAGATGAGAATAAAGCTGCACTCAAAAAACGCCCCAATAAAGGCTTACTTGCGGGAATGTATGAACTTCCAACACTAGAAGGTTATAAAACAGCAGAAGAGATAATACAATACTTAGCAGAGAGTGGACTTCAAACATTATATATTCAGCCATTAGTTGATGCGAAACATATTTTTACCCATAAAGAATGGCACATGAAAGGCTACATGGTGCGAGTGGATGAGCTGGAACATAAGCTTTTAAATGAAGAATCGGAGCAATGGCTTTTTATAGAACCACAAGAAACACAACGAAAATATCCTGTACCAACAGCGTATGTGGCGTACACCAACTACCTTAATATTAAATTAGGAAACGAGAAATACTAATCAAATTATTTATAAAACACAATTTTTAGTTTAAAGAAGGGAAATATATTATGAAATTACTATCAATAGCAATACCATGTTATAATTCAGAAAATTATATGCGAAAATGCAT
>CAZKGP010000070.1:0-8914 GCA_964552225.1 uncultured Acetatifactor sp. | reverse complement strand
TGCACTTAATAAATATTATCTATATCTTTATTTTTACCAATAATTAATAATCATAATCCCTGAATTTATTTGGACGTTTACCTTTCTGATTTCTCCTTTTGACAACGCGGGTCTGTGCTTTATGCTTTGTCTTAACCCTACTGTCGCTGAGTTGATCTCTCATTCGTCTCTTTCGGTTCCTATGCCTGTTTCTCTGGCCACCCCGACCGCGGGAAAACGCGTTGTGTCTAAGGCTAGATATGACCAGCAGAATGGCAAACATAACTACTGCAATGGCGACGATACTAATGACAGAAGGTTTCACAGGAGTTTCTTTCTCCATGGGAACACCAAAAGTATAAGTTGCTTCATCCTTCATAGCCAGATCTATGGATGCAGTCCCCAGTGTCACACCATGATAAGAATATGTTATAACTGCAATCTGCTTATCATTCTCGGTAGTATAAGATATGTTGGATGTAGTATCTTCAAATGAAATATTTTGGGGTAACACAATATAATCATTCTCATTTAAAGATAAAATCGGTTTAGAGCTACCGAAAATGTCGTTCTCGCTGTAGAAGAAACCCACATTGTCAATGTTGTACTTGGTTTCGACCTGAGACACATTCACTTTCTCAAAATTACTAAACCCATAATCCAATAAGGAAACTGTGTCTTCAAACTGTAAAGGACTCTCCTCCTTAAAAACCACACAGATGAGCTTCATACCATTTTTCTCTGCACAGGTCACCAGACAGTTTCTTGCTGCGTCTGTGTAACCAGTTTTGCTTCCTACAAGATATTCATATTCATGTGTTTGTCCTGGCAACAGTTTATTTTTGGAATAAGCTATGATATCATCTGGTTGATTATTCGAAGGTGGAATATGAAGTTTATGCGTAGAAGAGAGTTTACATAGTAATTCATTGGCAAAAAAAGTTCTTCCAATCATAGCAAGGTCATATGCGGTGGTATAATGATTATCATCCGCAAGGCCGTTTGGATTCACAAAGTTGGAATTCAAACATCCAAGTTCTGTAGCCCGCTGGTTCATTATATCCCCGAAGTCCTGCCAAGTGGTATTAGAGATGTGTTCGGCTGCGGCAAAAGCCGTTGCATTATCAGACGCAATCAGTATGGCACTTAGAGCCTGTTCCATCGTCAGCTCTTCACCCACATCTAAAGCAAGGTGAGCGTATCCACTAGGTGTATCATATACAGCGTCATGAGAAATGGTAACGGTTTCATCTAGAGAACATACTTCTGCTGCAATTAGGCAGGTGAGAATCTTTGTGGTGCTAGCAGGATATTCCTGTTGATGGATATTCTTGGCATAAAGAATAGTACCCGTCTCCGCTTCCATCAAAATAGCGGCTTCAGCATTGACTACCGGCCCTTTAGGCCAGTTTTCCAATTCATTGGACTGTATGGGCATAGCTCGCTGAATCTCCAGATGTTCCTCCGCCGCCTGGTCGGCATGGACTGGAAGTGTGTTTCCTACCATTATGAAATAGGCTGCAAATAGACCTGTCAATCTGACGCAGAATGGACGAAGCGACGATAATCTGTTACCACTAGAAGTATATAAATTCATAATTTTAATCCTTTGTTATTATCTATAATTTTGTAATTTCTCCAGCATCCATTTCATACACAGCATCACACAACTCATTGATATCTTCCGAGTTATGTGAAACTAAGAGAATTGTTTTCCCTTCTGATTTAAATTGCAGTAGGAGTTTTCTTATTTCCACCACCCCACTTTTATCTAATCCATTCATGGGTTCATCCAAGATAAGAATATCAGGATTTTCCATGATAGCCTGTGCTATCCCTAGTCTCTGCTTCATGCCAAGAGAATATTTTCCTACGTGCTTTTTATCATCTGGGTTAAGTCCGACCAACGCAATGGCCTTACGGATTTCTTCTTTCCCAATCATGTTTCTTAAGGAAGCTAAGTATGCAAGGTTATCGTAAGCACTTAAAGAGGGAAGGAAACCAGGTGCTTCAATTATGACTCCCACATTTTCTGGAAAATCTAAATCTTTTCCAATTATTTTTTTGTTAATAAGTACCCGACCTTCATCTGGTTGTACCAAACCGCATATTACCTTGATTAACATTGTCTTTCCAGAACCGTTTCTTCCTATTATTCCATGTATCATCCCTTTTTCAAAAGAGACATAAATATTATTCAAAACTTTAACGTCTTTATAAGCTTTCCTTATTCCTTCAGCTATAATAACTTGCTCCATTTTCCCTCCTCCTACTTGCCTCTTATATAAGCCACAATTTTTTCACTTTTTAGCCATTTTATTGTAAACAATATAAAAGCTATTGTTATCACTATTGATATGCTCGCCATAATTAGCATATAAGTCTTTTGATTTTGGAATAAAAATGCTACCATAAATATCTCAACTAATCCAAAAAACAAAATTGACATCTTTAAGGATTTGAACATAATAAAAATTAGTACCGACAAGATAGACATTAGCAAAATGTGTGACAGAAAAACAACAAAAAACAGCCCGTAAGATTCTTTACCATATTTCTTGCCTGCTATGATAACTACAAAAGTAGGAATAAGGACATATACTAAATTTGCAAATACTACAGCCATCCAATGCATACACCACCAATGTCCCATATGTTTGCTTCTAATAATTGTGTAAATTCCAAATGTTCCTAGCTCTTCATCCATATATAAAATACTAACCGCTACTGGCGGTAGTACACAAAGATTCCAACGCATAATTTTTATAACATTCATTCCCCCATTTGATGAGGTTGAAAACCCACCATATATATCAATAATGGAATCACCCTCATTCATTACAATGAACAGCAATATATATGTCAAAAAATATAGTAAAAGTGTACGCCCAACTATAATTCTTCCTATTACATTTTTCCTCATTGTCTTGTACCCACCGTGATTCTGAAATCATATTTTTTGACCGCTTTGAAAATTAGAAAAATCACTATTGCAGCACCCGCAATATAAATCATGAATGATTCAGATAACGTAATAAATAATTCCTCATAACGGTTTCCTATTGCATGATACATTAGTAAACTATTTCCAAATAATGAATACTTTACTACCTCAAGTGTAAGGAAAAGCACCGTCAGAATATATCCAATTACATGAATTACCATAGCTCCCAAATACCCAAATGACCGTGAAAGCTTAATATTGAATAGAAACAAAAATAAACTCATTATAAATCCATACCCAACACTTAAGAAAAAACTTGCTAACATAGCTTTTAATGGAGAAAGTAATAGGATATGACTATACGGAAAGTAAACTAGTATATCACCATAATCTATTTGCTTTGTCAAATTATATATGGGTTCGCTCCAAAAATTGGCTATATAAGCATTTTCAAAGATAAAAATCAAACTAACAATAAATATCCAGAGATAATATAAACTACAGACACAAAACAGATAAAGGATCTTACCTGCCACCCACTTTTTCCGTGAAACTCGCAAAAGCGTATAAGTTTCATTTTCACTAGAAAAAGGAATATCCGAAACCATAATAACGATACCTAAAAACGTTGCTGCTACGATGTAGGTATCACAATTAAAGTAAATAAACCCTTCTAAGATACAAAGCGGTTTTCCTATTCTCTTTGAAAATTCTAAAAGAGGCATCTCGCTCACAATTTGCATCACACTCCCAAAGAAAAGAGCGATATAAATTCTGGGAGACGAAAAAGCCATTTGTAATTGATGTTTACATATTTTAAACATCTTCTAATCTCCTTTTCATAACCTTTTTATATAAGAAGCTAACTGCTCCTAATAAAACAATCTGATAAAGAAAAGGATATGCTTTATATGGGATAAATGTACTTGATGGCATTAACATATTTGCTGGGCTAAATATTAAAAGCACATTGCTTTTATAAAACAGTAAATGAATAGCAAAATAAATAGAAAAAGGCATTGCCAACGCCATATATTTGTTGGGAACAATAGCTGACACCAAAAGACCAACGTTAGACCAAAACGCACCAAACAAAAACGAAAGAATAAGCAACAATACAGCAAGCAGAATACCTCCCCATACATATTGCATATTGGAGTAAACGGTTTCATCAAAAACCGTGGAATATCCCTGTATCATGTTCTCTTTTGTATTTAATTTACCGTTCACAAGCATGAAAATATCGGTCAATAGGCATGGCAAAAAAATAGACAATCCACCAGAAATTGTTGAGCAAATATAAGTCTCCTTAATATATTGCTTTTTTTCCACTCTGCTTAAAATAGATTTAATGTACCCACTATTGTAGTCCTCACAAAATATCGTCGTTGCAGGTATTACTGCTAAAATGGGAGAAAACAAACTGAATCCATTTCTTGTGTGAGCCATATAAATATCATCTAAAAAAATGGCTCCCATCTCTTTTAAAGCCAAAGGTCCATAATTAAGATTATAGCTAACGAAATTTTGAATGCGGAATCGAGTTAATAATAAAAGACCTATCAGTACGCTTAACATCATTGATGACGAAAAAATAGTCATTCTTAATCTCCTGCATAATGATTTACTCAAAATGTGTTTCCCCTTTCCTCTTGAATAATATCTCCCTTAACTGCATCTACCGCCAATATTTTATCACTAAAAAAATTTATCTTACTTTCTGTATCTCCTAAGTAAAACCTCCATGCAGGTGAAATATATGTTTCTCCTGACGAAGAGTTCACAACAATATATTCCAACGTGATTTTTCCTACGAATATCGAATTCTCTTCTTCAAAATTGATGAGGGAACAATTCGTATTCAATATATCTACTGCTTCTGTAACAGATAAAATTGGTTTATCTAATGAAGTTTTCTCTACATCATATGTAGTGCCACATATCTTTTCAATTCCATCATCATCAACCAGAAAAAAAAGATCATTGTAGGCTGTCACTGGCATATTATCTAGCGTCCGTTTATAAATCAATTTATAATAAGGTCTTCTTCCCTCTGTACCATAAGCATGTGCATAATTAACAGAAACATCTTTTAGATTACTAATTCCTTTTACAATATTGTCACACATATTTATTGCGTCCTCTAATGACACTTTCGCTTTTGACATGGAAGCATCCTGTAGCAAATTGTCCTCAAATGGATATAAATTCACACTGCGGTACTCAATCTGAAAGGCTTCTTCTCCTGAAACAGTCGCTCCTGCACGGGGATAAAATGTTGTAAATAAATAGTAGTCCCCTACAGCGGAAGAATTATTTAATGTCCATACATTATTTTTTTCATCATATTCAGCTTCACCTACGCGATCCTCAAAATATACTTGGAACAATTCTTCACGCAGTTTTTCTGTTACTGGGCTCAGAATATACTTATATCTATTTACTTTTTCCACATTTTCAAGACCAACTCTTCCATCTATTATTAAATTTTTTCCTTCTATTGTTTCAATAACTTGTTTTATATGCAATTGTGAGCAAGAAGAAAGTATTTCGGTATTTTGTTCTTCTATAGTATTTTTTGTAGACTCTGACAAATTTGCTAGATTGTCAACACTCTCTAATAGTTTTGTTTCTTCTGCCGCCACCTTTATTCCATCCTTTTCAACAGAATTAGGTGTTGCAGCACAAGAAACACAGACAATGGCATTAACAAGTATTACAATTACAACTATTTTTTTTCTTATCATATAGGTTCCTTTTACTGGTTCTTTACTTATTAATAAATGGCATGCTCTTGTAATTGAATGGTTTCCGAAGCTATTAGAAATTCTTCCTCTGTATACTCTTTCTCATTCAAGAAAAAGCAGTAGGATATACTACTTCCTTCTTGGTCCGTAAATGCTACATACCATTTATTCCCCTGCTCTGTCTGTAGTACTTTCCGCTGCAATATTGTTTCCTCTAGTTCCACTGGGTCCAGTTCTTTCACCGTCTCCATATTTTGACCGAGTTCTCCATTTCCCCAAATCTCAATTCCGCCAGCTAAAGGTTCTTCTGCATAAATGCCCATATTTTGCAAGGTCATTTCTTCTGTCTGCCCATTCCTTAAAAAAGCTACGCCACCGTGACTCCCCATCCAATACTTATAACCGCTCTGAGCAAGCCCCTCTGGAAGTGTAACAGTCAAATAGTCTTCCATTTCTACTGTTCCATTTAAAATGTGCTCTAGGTTACCAGAGCGAATGTCCGCACAACTACCTTTATAAGAATACTCTTGCTCCAAAGTGTCCAACTCCAAAAATTCCTTTTGAAAGACAACAGCACCATCCAAATCACCTTTATAAGGTGCTGCTACTAGCTTCTTATCGCTGGCACTTACCCGTAAGTACATGTTCTTTCCTTTATGTGAAAACTCCAATGTCTGCCACAAACTACCTTCTTCCTGTAGAGATGACAAATCTATATAAAGTTCAAAATCCTCAAGAATCAACCCTCCATGCTTTGCCGATAATGCTTCTACCACTTCTGCGGTCAAGGGTTCTAAAGCTTCTATCTTAGTCGCTTCTGTATTTGCCTGTTCTTTTCCACACCCAGTCAATAATATGCCAAGTGCAATAAATATTATTGTAATCTTTTTCATAATAAACTCCTTTAAAGAAAAATATCAATCTCCATTATTATATTTTACTACTATTGTATACACAAACCATCCGTCTATAAATTCGCACATTCCCTCTGCATTATACTTCTCTATTATTTCCTTTATGTTTCGCATGCCGATTCCATGTATTTCTTTATTTGACTTGGTGGTAATTGCAATTTGATTTATAATATCTATAGGTGCTTTCGTTTTATTAGCGATTCTCAAAAAATAGGTATTTTCCTTTTTAATAAATTTTATTTTAATAATTCTATCTTCCAATTTTTCGATTTCTATACAGCCCTCTATTGCGTTATTGAGCAAATTAGAAAGTAATATTGTAGTATCTGCTTCACTCATAGAGAACTCATCTAATCTATCCAAAATCATAACGAAGGTAATATTATTCTGCCTCGCCTCTTGATACTTCTGGCTTACAATAATATCAATAATGGTGTTGCCTGTTTTTGTAAGGGTATCCTTACTTCTTGTCCTATTTGCAATATCCTCGATATAATCAAGTGCACTTTTTACATTATTCCCCTCCAGCAGCCCTTGAATAGAAGCCATATGATTCTTAAACTCATGTGCACTTCCGCGCTGTTCCAGAAAGGCCTTTTCCATGTTATTGTAAAGCGCTATTTGCCCTTTTGCTTTCTCTTGTATCAGATAGAATTCCTGACTTTTCCTCTCTGATTTTACAATATCCCACATAGAATAATAAAAAAGTATATTAAGCAGCATCAATCCAAATGCCATAATCACTCTTGCTATATCCGTGCCTTGATAATCACTAAGCAAAATTAACAATATGATTATTGTTAAAAAAGAAGAGAAAATAAACCGATACCACACCTTTTTGTCTAACTGATAAAATTCCTTATTTTTTGAAAACTTCCATTTAAGGCATACAAAAAGAATAAATTCTATTGTCTTTGCCAATATCGATATCAGTGTTATGTAGATATCTTCATACGGATTGCTTGTCCATCTCCATATCAAGGTATTCTCAATAATTACCATAATGGCCAAATCGCAGGCCAACATGGTTCCGTACCCTCCCATGCAAACCAGAAATATTTTTACTACATTTGCTTTGTACATAGCAATCATAACTATTGTAAGAATGCATAAACTACTTATAATTTTAAGTGCAAAATATTCTCTAAATAATTGAGTACTGAACCTAGCAATAAAAGAAGTTGTCCCCCACAAAATAACCATTTGCCATTGTTTTAGTTTATTTTTATGCTCAAAAAACATACTTACAAATAAATTGCAACAAAGCATCTCCATAAAAATCAAAAACATGCTTTGTATTAACGTTCCCATTACATGTCCCCCATCATTTTATAATATTCTGCTCTTACTTCTGGATATCTTTTTTTGGGAATTGGTATTGTTTCATTTCCTTTCAATCGCAATTGGTATCGTTCTATACCGTCAGCAAATATCATGTTTACCAGATAACTTTTGTGTACGCGGTAGAACCCAAATTTACTTAATTGTGTTTCTAACATACTCATATTGCTACTTACCATTTCATATGTCGTTTTCGATTCTCCCTTCATATGAAATAACATAGTATGCTTGTAACTTTCAATATATTTAATATTACTTACTTTTAAAGTAATCTCTCCATCCTTAAACATAAACTTCATAGGGGAATTGCCTTTTTGAATTTTCTGAATAAGAGAAAAAACACATTCCTGCATTTTTGCCTCTAAATCGTCCTTTAATATATATCGAAATGCCTCAACCCGATATCCCTTAAGCATATAGTCAAGTTGTACCGTAACAAAAATCAAAAATATATTTGGATTTTGATTTTTAATTCTTGTAGCACATTCAAAACCATTACAATCAGGCATATTAATATCCATGAAAATTGCATTACAGCTTTCTAAATACAAAACGTCTTCACATAACTTCTCAGCAGAATAAAACGTCTTAATCTCGGCTTGTTCCCCTAACTTATCAAGATTTTGTTTCACTTGGTATGAGATTTTTTCTAAAAAATATGTCTCATCATCACATACTGCAATTTTTAGCATTTGTTTTACCCCATTAGGTCGATACATTCGCCGTTCGCTACGAGCGAGCAAGCTCTCTCTCAGCTCACTTTCGCTCATTATAGCATTGAATGAATTTAACTGTCATCACTCATAAATCCATTATGCATAAAACATCCAAATCATGCACAAAACGGAATGAAATATTATCTTAATAATCATACTCTTCCACAGAAACCCCAAGTAGCTCATACCCAGTCTCAGTAATTTCATATTCAAACACAAAACAGACTCCAACGCAATATTCACTGTATCCCGCTTCTATCTGTGCTTCATATC
>CAZKGP010000069.1:0-8952 GCA_964552225.1 uncultured Acetatifactor sp. | reverse complement strand
TAGAAGGGGATAGCAATGGACGTGGCTTCCAATATCCAATTCCTACCTATTCCATTACAAAAGATTTTGATTGGTCTGATACAGAAAATAATAAAATGTTATTTGAAATGACTGCCAAATACGGTACACCTTATTTTTCCAACTTTATTAATTCAGATATGGAACCAAGTGATGTACGTAGTATGTGTTGTCGTTTGAGATTGGATTTAAGGGAATTACGTAAGAAAACAGGTGGATTCTTTGGCTCTGGTGAAAGTACAGGAAGTGTTGGCGTGGTTACTATTAATATGCCAAGAATTGCTTACTTGTCTTCTGATAAAGATGATTTTTATAAACGTCTAAACCATTTAATTGATATTTCAGCACGCTCTTTATCTATTAAGAGAGGTGTTATTAGTAAACTTATGGAAGAAGGGTTGTATCCTTATACTAGAAGATATTTAGGCTCTTTTGACAATCACTTTTCCACCATTGGTTTAATCGGAATGAATGAAGTGGGATTAAATGCCAATTGGCTTCGCAAAGATATGACTGATTCTGGTACACAACAATTTACCAAAGATGTATTAAATCATATGAGAAATCGTCTTTCCGATTGTCAGGAAAAATACGGAGACTTATTTAATCTAGAGGCAACTCCTGCGGAAAGTACCACTTACCGATTGGCAAAGCATGATAGAAAACATTGGCCAGCAATTAAAACAGCAGGTAAACAAGGAGATGTTCCGTACTACACCAACTCTTCTCATTTGCCAGTTGATTTTACAGCAGATATTTTTGACGCATTGGATATTCAAGATGATTTACAAACATTATATACTTCAGGAACTGTATTTCATGCTTTCTTGGGAGAAAAATGCCCTGATTGGAAAGCAGCAGCTAGCCTGGTTCGAACCATTGCAGAAAATTATAAACTTCCATATTATACATTGTCACCTACCTATTCTATTTGCAAGGAACATGGGTATTTGGTAGGTGAAGTTAAAGAATGCCCTCATTGTGGAAATCATACAGAAGTATATAGTCGTATTACTGGTTATTATCGTCCAGTACAAAACTGGAATGATGGCAAATTACAAGAATATGCAAATCGTACAGAATATAATATAGAAAATTCTGCGTTAAAACGTCCCGCAAGAAGTGTCGTTGTTTTATCTAATTTTGCAGAAGAGGTGACTGTTAATGTAGAGAGGCCTCATAATATTAAGTATCTTTTTACAACGAAGACTTGTCCCAACTGTAAAATAGCCAAAGAATATTTACAAGATATCAAATATGTCACCATTGATGCAGAACAAAATATGGAATTGGCACAGCGATATGGGGTGATGCAGGCTCCAACGTTAGTGGTGGTAGATGGAGATACACACAAAAAATATGTAAATGCATCAAATATCAAGAAGTACATTGACCACATGAGTGTTATTAAGGTATAATTTAATATTGAACAAATAGAAAAGGCGTTGTGCAAATATTGAACAACGCCTTACCTGTGAGAATACCTGCGGTCCAAAGTTTGCAGGCAATGGAAAGGTAGAGTATAAGATGATTAACAAACTGATATCAAAAATTCAAAAAACGAATGCACCAATTGTTGTGGGATTAGATCCTATGATGAAATTTATTCCAAGTCAAATCCAGAAATCAGCTTTTGCAGAGTATGGTGAAACGCTAGAAGGTGCTGCGGAAGCAATTTGGCAGTATAATAAAGGATTGGTTGATGCGATTTACGATATCGTTCCAGCTGTGAAACCTCAGATTGCTATGTATGAGCAATTTGGAATTCCAGGTATGATTGCATTTAAGAAAACAGTAGATTATTGTAAAGAAAAAGACTTAGTCGTAATAGGCGATGTGAAACGTGGTGATATCGGTTCTACTTCAGAAGCGTATGCAGTAGCACACCTAGGCAAAGTACAGGTAGGTAATAACTCATTTTATGGCTTTGATGAAGACTTTGCTACAGTTAACCCATACTTAGGTTCAGATGGAATCGACCCTTTTATAAAAGTATGTAAAGAAGAGAAAAAGGGAATCTTTATTCTAGTAAAAACCTCTAACCCAAGTAGCGGGGAATTTCAAGACCGCCTAATAGATGGCAAACCATTATATGAACATGTGGGAGAAAAGGTAGCACAGTGGGGAGAACAATGTATGGGTGATTCCTATAGCTACATAGGAGCAGTGGTAGGAGCAACGTACCCAGAAATGGGCAAAATACTACGTAAAACAATGCCCAAATCCTTTATCCTAGTACCAGGTTATGGCGCACAAGGCGGTAAAGGTGCAGACTTAGTACACTTTTTCAACGAAGATGGGTTAGGTGCCATAGTCAACTCGTCAAGAGGCATCATAGCAGCATATCAACAAGAACAATATGCAAGTTATGGAGAAGCTGGGTACGGGGATGCAGCAAGAGCAGCCGTAATAGATATGAGACAGGATATTGCATCAGCGTTAGTTAATAGATAAAAAATATTTGTCCATGTGCTTGTAGGGATACAGGCATATGGATATTTTTTTGTATAAATACAATTAAATGAGAGAAAATCACACTTATATGTTGTTATATCTGTAAAACTGTATATAATAGAACTTAGAAGGTGAGGTATTTGATATGTTAATACAATTTATTTTTAAAAATTTCAAATCATTTAGAGAAGAAGCTACATTAGATTTGTCTGCAGCTAGGATGACGGAGTTTTCGGATAGAGTTGTATCTATTGGAAGTGAAAAAGTTTTATCCACTGCAGCCATTTATGGAGCAAATGCTAGTGGAAAATCAAATGTATATAATGCCTTTGAATATATGTCTGATTATGTTGTAGATTCATTCAAATATGGAGATGAAGAGGAACAGTTTGAAGAATATAAACCAACCCCTTTTTTATTTGATTCTACATCAGCAGATGCAGAGTCAAGCTTTGAAGTATATTTTACCATTCCAGATGATAAAACAGAAAAGACATATAATTATGGATTCTGTGTAAATAAAGAGGGTGTAACAGAGGAATGGTTAAATTCCAAAGCAAAGACTGCAAGAAAATTCAGTCCTATATTTTACCGCTCCGTAGTAGATAATGAGTTAGATTTATCTGGTTTTCCCAAGGGAAATAGAGAAAATATTCAAGTTGCACTTGAAAAACAAGTACTTGTTATTTCTTTAGGTGCGAAGTTAAAGGTTGGAAAGTGTAAGGCTATCAGAGATTGGTTTCTTGCCAATGAATTTGCAGATTTTGGAGATCCATTTACCAATTTCTTCATGTCAAGAAGATTACCCAAAAAATTTGTAGAAGATAAATCAGTACAGCAAAAAGTAGTTAAGTATTTTTCATCTTTTGATGAGCACATTAAAGATTTTAGAATTTCAAATGTGAATCAAGACGATGAGTCAAAGGAGAAAATGTATAAGATTAGCGCACTTCATAAAAAAATAGATTCAGATGATATGGCAGAAATTCCACTAGGAATGGAATCAGCGGGTACGTTAAAAATGTTTGCATTATACCCAGAGCTACAAGATGTTTTGTCAAAGGGAAGTGTATTTTTTATAGACGAGTTAAACGCTCGATTACATCCACTTCTAGTAAGGAATTTTTTGCTAACATTCCTTAATCCTGAAATAAATACAAATCATGCGCAGCTTATTTTTACAACCCATGATACCTGGCAGCTATCAAACCAGTTACTTAGAAGAGATGAAATATGGTTTACAGAAAAAAACGAACAAGGAATTTCTACACTATATTCATTAGCTGACTTTATAGACGAAGATGGTTCACGTATTCGTAAGGACGAAAGTTATGAGAAGAATTACTTGGTTGGTAAGTATGGTGCAATTCCTTCCTTAAAGAGTATTAATGTGTTTAAGGAGGATTAGATATGGCAAGAAAAGACAGAACAGGTAATAGAAAAGCACGTGAACAAAAAAGGCAGTACATGATACCAGAATTAGGATATTATCTTATTGTTACAGATACAGAAGCCACGGAGAGATGTTTTTTTGAGGGGATGAATAGATCACTTCCCAAGGAGGTGAAGAATAAACTTGTAATCAAGGTTATAGAAACAAAAACTAGGACAATGATAGATAAATGTTTGAAATTTAATACTTATGATGCACAGTATCGTATGCCTTGGATTATATTTGATAGAGATCAAGTACAAGACTTTGATGATATTATTGCGGAGGCAGAGCATAAAGGTATACAAGTAGGTTGGTCCAATCCGTGTTTTGAAATTTGGCTATACTCATACTTTGGCACAATGCCATCCATCCAAGATTCATGGACATGCTGTAGTGAATTTAGCAGAGAATACGAAGTAAAGACGGGACAAAAATACTCAAAAGCTGATAAGCAGATATATAACAAAATGTGTAAAAGTGGAGACGAAGAGAAGGCTTTAAAAATTGCACAGCAGAAATATGAACAGTGTATTAAAGAGGGCAAAACAAAACCATCAGAGATGTGTCCATGTACTAAGGTGCATGAGTTGGTGGGAGAGATAAAAAAGAAAATATATTGATAGGTTCAAACGCATTGAAAAAGTCACAAATTCATGATAGACTATGGAAAGGAATTTGACAGTAAGTGAGGCGGAACCGTAGTCTAAAACAGGAGGTTATAATATAAAATGGAACAATACAAACAGGAATTTATAGAATTTATGGTAGATTGCGAAGTATTAAAATTTGGAGAGTTCACTTTAAAAAGTGGGCGCAAATCTCCCTTTTTTATGAATGCAGGTGCTTATGTAACAGGAGCACAATTGAAGAAGCTGGGTGAATATTATGCCAAAGCAATTCATGATACGTATGGAGATGATTTTGATGTTCTCTTTGGACCAGCTTATAAGGGAATTCCGTTAGGTGTAGCAACTACCATTGCATATAGTGAACTATTTGGAAAAGAGATTCGTTATTGCTCTAACCGTAAAGAAGTAAAGGATCATGGTGATGTGGGAATCCTTTTGGGAAGCAAGTTAAAAGATGGAGATAAGGTTATTATTATTGAAGACGTAACAACCTCTGGTAAATCTATCGAAGAAACATTTCCTATTCTAATGGAACAGGGTAAAGTGGAAATAAAGGGACTTATTGTTTCTTTAAATAGAATGGAAAAAGGTCTGGGTGGACAGATGGATGCCCTTTCAGAAATCAAAGAAAAGTATGGGTTTAATGCGAATGCAATTGTAACAATGGCGGATGTAATAGAACACCTCTATAACAAACCATACAAAGGACAAATCTTTATAAACGATGAGATGAAAGCAGCTATTGATACTTATTATGAGCAATATGGTGCGTAAGTAATGTCTTTTGCCAGTTGTGGCACAATTAGAATGGAGGGATCAAATGGAACAAAAATTATATAAAACAATGAATGGAAGCGGTGCATTAAATATTGTATTGGGAGTAATTTCTTTAGTAGTAGGAATTGGTACAGGCATCTTACTAATCATCAGTGGAGCCAAATTGCTCTCCGGTAAATCCAAGATTTTATTCTAAATTTAAGATATGGGCATTCCGTAGGGAGTGCCCATTTAGAGTTTTCGTGAGAAAGGTTAATAATGTATGGCACGTAAAAAAGGATTTATTTTTACTAATAAAAGACATTCTAGCAAGGCCATTATGTCCACTATTCTTGGAGTTATTAGTATAATATCGTTGATTTTGGTTATATTTCTTACTTATCGTAACGATGGTAATGCAACGAACGGTTATGGGGTGACTGGAGTACTCATTACTTTGTTTTCTATTATTGGTTTGATTCTAGCGGTTATGGCAATTAGAGAAAAGAATCAATATAACTTTTTTCGTATTTTGGGAGTCCTATTTAATATAGTGGCTCTATGTGGTATTAGTTTGATTTTGTATATAGGAGCGTATTTATAATGAATGATATGGAAATAATGCAGGAACGATATGATTTGGTGATTTCACGAATTGAAGAAATCAAAGAAGAGCATTTTGGAGTGCCTGCTTTGGAAGAATATTTTGCAGCGGTGGCAAAATTCATAACAATGATAGATAAGACATGGGTTTTTGTGGCAGAGGGTAAGCTGAAAACAGCTTCCTTAGAAGAATTAAAAGCCCACAATTATTCTCTGTATGAAGATATATTACCTCATAATTATGAGAAAAGTTATGCGAATCCTAAAGTGGCAGTAGAAAAACTTGGTAAGGAATTTGGAGCTCTGCTGGCATTTTTATATTATGAAATGAGAAGCTTAATTATATTTGCATACGAACAGCGGTTGCATGATATGGTAATTCGTATGGAACTGTTTGTGGAGGTATATGGAGCATTTCATTATGAATGGAAGGAAGAAGAAAAGTTACCTGGGTATGAATCTATTCGACAAATTATTTACTGGTATGCTTCTGATTATGCAGACATAGCAGCACAACAGCGAGTAGAGGAATTGTTAGTTACAGAAGGCAACTTTGCCCTTTCTATTTTAGAGAATTCTGATTTTAGTGATCCTAGATATTTATTTTATTATGGTGAATATGTTTCTGCCAATGAAATAGAAACAGCAAAGTTTATGGCTAACTTGCCAGAAGAAACTATTAAGTTAATGGCAGATACCTATACCGAAGGATATCGTATGGGATTTGTAAATAGCAAAAAAGACCTTTCTAAAAAGACTACAGTAGATATCCGCTATGTATTAGGGTTTGAACGTATGATTGCAAAAGCGGTAGATAACTTTGCTAAGTTACATTTGAAACCTGCAATTTATCGTGCGGCGGCTAGTATTCTAAATAATCCTACGTTATATAAGAATGGATATTTTGGTGGTAATCCTAATAAACAATATGATTTCGACCATAAAGATGATAGAGCACTCTTTTTAGATAAAGGGTATATAAACCGCAAATTAGAAGTCCTACGTACAGCCTTTGAACAGCGTAAAAAAGAAGCTTCGGGTTATGCAGGACCTGCTGTTATGGAAATCTTTGGAGAAAAGAATTTTGATCCAGTGAATAAGCCAGAAGCTGTTAAACTAACGAAAGAACAACAAGTAATTTGGGTAGAATATCGCAGTATGTCAGGGCAAATTCAAAGGGAATATATTCTAGAGGAAGAACGCAGCTTTACCATTATTGCATTCCCTGTTCCAGAAATAGGAGAACAGTTTCCTGAGATTTTTGAAGAAATTATTAGAATCAATACTTTGGATTATAAACAATACCAACAGATTCAAGAAACTATCATTGATGCTTTGGATCAGGCTACCTATTGTGAGATTAAAGGAACGAATGGAAATCGTACCAATTTGCGTGTACAGCTCCATACCTTAAATAACCCTGAAAAAGAGACTATATTTGAAAACTGTGTGGCGGATGTAAATATTCCAGTAGGCGAAGTGTTTACTTCTCCAGTATTAAAGGGAACAAATGGAACCTTACATGTGAACAATGTTTTCTTAAATGGATTAGAGTATCATGATTTAGAAATTACTTTTGTAGATGGTATGATTGATAAATATTCCTGTAGTAATTTCCCTACAACAAAGGAAAATCGCGTTTTTATCAAAGAAAATATATTGTTCCATCATAATACCCTGCCATTAGGTGAATTTGCCATTGGAACTAACACGACAGCATATGTGGCAGCCAAGAAATACAAAATAGAAGATAAACTTCCTATTCTAATTGCTGAGAAAATGGGTCCTCACTTTGCAGTAGGAGATACTTGTTATTCTCATGCAGAAGATATCCCCTTATTTAATACAAACGGTAAAGAAATTGTAGCTAGAGATAACGAGGTTTCCTTACTACGAAATACGGATATCAAAAAAGCATATTATAATTGTCATACAGATATTACCATTCCTTATGATGAATTAGGAGCGCTTACGGCAGTAACTTCAGATGGAAGAAAAATCTCAATTATAGAAGATGGAAGATTTGTTTTAAAAGGCTGTGAGGCATTAAATGAACCTTTTTGTTATCTTTGATATAAAAAACTAATAAAATGTTGCATGAAAGACGTAATTTTAGTAAACTAAAACTATATGTAAAGATAATATAAAGGATTGAATAAAATAGATAATAAGAAGGGAGAATTAACCATGGCACAAGTTGGTATTGTGATGGGAAGTGATTCAGATATGCCAGTAATGGCAAAAGCAGCAGATATATTAGAAGAGTTAGGTATTTCTTATGAGATAACAGTAATTAGTGCACATAGAGAACCAGATGTATTTTTTAAATATGCAAATAGCGCAGAGGAAAAAGGATTTAAAGTGATTATAGCAGGCGCTGGTATGGCAGCTCATTTACCAGGCATGTGCGCTGCAATTTTCCCAATGCCAGTAATTGGCATTCCAATGCACACAACTTCTTTGGGAGGTAAGGATTCGTTGTATTCTATCGTACAGATGCCTTCCGGCATTCCAGTTGCTACGGTAGCTATTAACGGTGGTGCAAACGCAGGACTTTTGGCAGCTAAAATTCTAGCTACATCTGATGGGGCATTGTTGCAGAAGCTGAAAGAGTATAGCAAAGGATTAAAGGAACAAGTAGTAGCAAAAGATGAAAAATTACAGCAAATTGGTTATAAAGCATATCTAGATGGTATGACTAAATAAATAGTATAGGTACAAGAGGAGAAAAGAAATGGATTACAAGAACGCAGGGGTAGATATTGAAGCAGGATATAAATCAGTTGAATTAATGAAAAAGCATGTGAAGGAGACAATGAGACCAGAAGTTTTAACAGGTTTGGGCGGATTTTCAGGTGCATTTTCTATGACTGCATTTAAGGATATGGAGAAACCTACCCTAGTATCTGGAACGGATGGAGTTGGTACTAAATTAAAATTAGCATTTATTATGGATAAGCATGATACCATTGGTATTGATTGTGTTGCAATGTGTGTAAATGATATTGCATGTGCAGGTGCAGAACCATTATTTTTCTTAGATTATATTGCTTGTGG
>CAZKGP010000068.1:0-8962 GCA_964552225.1 uncultured Acetatifactor sp. | reverse complement strand
CAGATCAATATATTGAGAAAACAGTCCATGCCATGAATCGTAAATACAATGTAACCGTTGCAACCTCAGATGCCTTAGAACAGCTTATTGTATGGGGGCAAGGTGCTACAAGGCTGTCTGCACAGGGACTTCGTGAAGAGATGGAAAGGGTGAACCAAGACTTTTATCAAGCATATCAAGAAGGCAATCCTAACAAAAAACACTTTCCATTTGAGAAGCTAGAAGATTTGCCAAATAATAAAAACTAAAATAATAACACCATAATGAAAAAAGACTCATTTTTAAGTAAATGAGTCTTTTTTATTATAAAAGTACTATATTCCGTACCGAAGAATGTCTCTAGCGAGCCATTCTTCCAGGTATTGGTTTGGGGCACAGGTGTGGTATATCAAAGATTAGGAGGGATAAAATTGAATAATAAAATAAGGTTTTTAGATAATAGAGGTACGTTTCAAATGGAAGGGGCGCAGAGGTATAGTGATTTGTATTTTCCGATTGCAGGGGATTGCGGGTTAAAGAGTTCGGTAACACCAGCATTAAATGGTGACTCCAAGGTGGACCAGCATCATTTTCTATTACAACCAGTTAGTGCAGAAGAACTTCATAATAATAAATCAGGACGAAATTTCTGGTGTTATTTTGACGATGGAAATTACCTCTCATTGACGGGAAAGTCTGCAAAACAACAGAGCAAAATGTTTACAAATGAAGAAGATGAGGTATCAGTTGAAGCTGGAATCATGTGGCACAAAGTGAAGCGAACGTTGAAAGAATATGGGTTAAAAGCAGAAATATTATCTTTTATTCCCATAGGAGAACAGTTTGAAGTGATGCAAGTTTCATTGCAAAACAATAGTAATAAACCGTTAACTTTTATACCTATTGGCGCAATACCTATTTATGGACGTAGTGCAGACAATTTAAGAGACCATAGACATGTAACTGCTTTATTACATCGCAGTTATGTGGGGGAAAATGGAATATATGTACGTCCCACTCTATCCTTTGATGAAAGAGGGCACACAATCAATCAAACAGTATATTACGTAATGGGAGTGGAAGGAGAAGGAAATTCACCAGAAAGTTTTTATCCAACAGTAGAGGATTTTATAGGTCAAGGAGGAAGCTTTGAGGTTCCTCAAGCAGTTGCTCAGAATCAAGGAGGATGTCCTCCAGGGACTTTAGTAGATGGTTATGAGTCAATGGGAGGAATTCGATTTGCAAAAACAACATTATCACCAGAGGAAAAAGCAACTTATCTATTATTTATAGGAATACATGAAGACGTTAAAGAAAAAGATTTTGACTATACCTGTATGGAAAAAAGGGTAATAAATAAATATGGCACCATAAGAAAAATAGAAGCAGCTTATGTATCTACAAAAGCCCATTGGACACAAGAGAACAATATAGAGATTCAATCAGGGGATGAGACTTTTGATAACTATATGAAGTGGATAAGTTTCCAGCCCGTGTTGCGTCGTATTTATGGATGTTCTTTCCTGCCTCATCACGATTATGGAAAGGGAGGGCGTGGATGGAGGGATTTGTGGCAAGATCAGTTGGCATTATTAATTATGAATCCAGAAAATGTTGGAACTGCTTTGTTGCATCATTATGGCGGTGTACGTGTGGATGGCACCAATGCAACTATTATTGGTAGTAAGCCAGGGGAGTTTGTAGCAGATCGAAATAATATTACAAGAGTTTGGATGGATCACGGACTATGGCCTTTTTTGACAACAAATCTCTACATTCATCAAACAGGAGATCTGGATTTATTGTTTAAAAACGCGTGTTATTTTAAGGACAAGCAAGTAGCTCGAGGAACAAAAGTTGATTCAGCATTTGAAGAACATGATGAAACCATACAAAAGACTAAGGAAAATAAGGTTTATTATGGAACTATTTTGGAACATTGTCTGCTACAAAATTTAACTGCATTTTACGAGGTAGGGGAGCATAATCATATGCGTTTACGAGAGGCTGATTGGAATGATGCATTGGATATGGCTTCTCAGAGAGGGGAAAGTGTGGCATTTACAGCTGCATACGCTGGAAATCTTACTGAATTAGCAGAGGTACTTATTTTTTTACGTGAAAATCGACAAGTAGAAAAAGTAGAACTTTTAGAGGAAATGCTTCCTCTACTAACAGATGATAAAAATTTATATGAAGATAGAGAATGTAAAAATGAATTATTAAAAAAATTCTGTCAAAGTATTGAGCATTTTGTATCTGGTAAAAAGCAAAATGTTTCAGTAGATGAGATTATTTTATCCTTACAACATAAGGCGCAGTGGATAAAGGAACATATCCAGAAGACAGAGTGGTTACCGTTAGGGTGGTTTAATAGCTACTATGATAATCATGGTAGTGCTGTTGAGGGAGATATAGATGGAACCATTCGCATGATGCTCACAGGACAGGTTTTTACAATTATGTCAGGTACAGCACAAAAAGAGCAAATCGAACGAATTGTAGAAAATGCAGATAAATATCTATATCAAGAAAATAGAGGAGGCTATTCTCTAAATACAGATTTTAAAGAATTAAAAACAGACTTAGGAAGAATGTTTGGTTTTGCTTACGGTCACAAAGAAAATGGAGCCGTATTCTCTCATATGACTACTATGTATGGCAATGCGTTGTATCAGCAAGGCTTTACCAGAGAAGGGCACAAGGCATTACATGCGTTATTTAAACATGCGACAGATGTTGAAGTGTCTAGTATTTATCCTGGTATTCCAGAGTATTACGATAAGAAAGGGAAGGGGATGTACCACTATTTAACTGGCGCAGCTAGTTGGTATTTACTTACAGTGGTAACGCAGATGTTTGGAGTAAGAGGGACTTTTGGGAATCTTATATTGGACCCCAAATTGATGGCAGAACAATTTGATGTCAAAGGGGAAGCTAAGATATCACTTACCTTTAGGCAACATAATTTAACTATCATTTATAGCAACATAGATAAAGCTGATTATGGAGAATATACCATCACAAAATGCCAGATAAATGGAGAAAACCTACCTTTTCAAGGGGTGATTCCAGCAACTGTTATTGAGAATCTTGAGCTAGAGAAAACACACACCATATATGTAACATTAGGTAAGAAAGGATTTTGATAAAATGAATCTTAAAAACGAGACTGGATTTGTCATAAAAAATTATGGTAAAAAATCTGGGTTTGCCAGTTTTCTGCCAGGTATTTGTGGTAAGAAAGGAATTCCCATTTGGTGTCATTATGTGAATCGGGGACAAGGGATTGTGAGCTTTGGAGTTGAGGATAAGGACCATGCCATTATGGAATTTTACCCTGCTCACCAATCTTATCAATACGTTAAAACTACAGGATTTCGTACATTTTTACGGGTAAACGGTAATTATGTAGAACCATTTTCAGATGTTGAAATCCCTCATAGCATGAAAATCTTGATGAATGGAATGGAAATTCAAGAAGAAAATCAGGAAACAGGTATTTCGACTAAGGTAACTTACCACACTCTTCCTTCAGAAAGCATAGGTGGTCTGATTAGAAAAGTGACTTTTACTAATATGTCAAATGAACCAATTCATATGGAAATATTAGATGGCATGCCTGCCGTAGTGCCTTATGGAATTGATATGCGTTCACTGAAAGAAATGGGGCAGACAATAAAAGCGTGGATGCAGGTTGAAGACATAGAAAGTAACATTCCTTACTATAGGGTGCGGGCAAGTACAAGTGATACTGCATCAGTCAATGAAATGAAAGGGGGTAATTTTTCATGTGCTTATACCTCAGAAGATAAGCAACTATCCCCTATTGTGGACCCAAGTGTAATATTTGATTATGACGATTCTATGCAAATTGCTAAAATTTTTCATCAAAAAGGACTGAATGATGTTTATCATCAAAAACAAGTGTTATCTAATCAGTATCCATGTAGTTTCTATGGTTTATCAAGGAAATTAGAGAGAGGGGAAGAATTTCATATCTATCATTTAATAGGTCAGGTGGTAAATAAGGAAACTTTAAAGAGATACTTCGCACAGACTATCAACTCAACTTATTTTGAAAATAAAATAAAGGAAGCAGAGGCGCTGACAGAAGAACTAACTAGGGTGATTAGGACTCAAACAGGGCACAAAGCCTTTGATGAATATTGTAGTTATACCTATATGGATAATGTTCTTCGTGGTGGATATCCCGTTATTTTGCCAGGAAACAGAATTTTTTATATGTATTCTCGTAAACATGGGGACATTGAACGTGATTATAATTTTTTTCGCATGCTACCAGCGTTTTATTCTCAAGGAAATGGCAATTTTCGAGATGTAAACCAGAATCGTCGTATGGATAATTTCTTTTCACCTTATGTGGGGGAGGAAAATATTAGAAAATTTTATAGCTTGATTCAATTAGATGGATATAACCCATTGGCGGTGGAGAAAGTTACTTATTCTGTAACGGAAGAAGATATTACAACTATTTTTGATTTATTAAATCAAGAACAAAAGGAAGTATTAGTTTCTTATCTTTCTAGTGCATTTACGCCAGGAGGATTTTACCAAAAATTGGATGAGATTGGGGTGTTAGAGGAAGAAAAGCAAGACTTTTATTTTGAAAAGGTTATGGAAAAAGCTAAGGATACTTTAAATGCAGATTTTGGGGAAGGTTATTGGTCTGATCATTGGACCTATAATTTAGACTTAATTGAAAGTTATTTATCTGTATATCCAGAAAAGGAAAAAGAACTTTTATTAGGAGAACACTATACTTACTTCTGCTCTCAAGTACCTATACTACCAAGGATAAAGAGATATGTTAAAACAGAAAATGGCATCAGACAATATTATTTTTTGGATGAAGAGAGGAAACGAATAGATTCAGAAAAGGTAGTAAAAGAACAGTATGGTAAAGGGAATGTAATTAAGGTTACCTTATTGGAAAAATTATTAGTATTGTGTGTTACCAAATATGCGGCACTTGATGTATATGCCATGGGAATAGAAATGGAAGGGGGAAAGCCTGGTTGGTATGATGCATTAAACGGATTGCCAGGGCTATTTGGGTCCTCCATGGCTGAAACATATGAGCTAGCACGAAACTTGGAATATACCATTGGTGCAGTACAAAAATGTTCTGGAGAAATTACCTTACTTAAGGAAGTCGGAGAATTGCTTCAATCTATGGATGCTGTAACTATGCTCCATAAAAATGAAATAGTTAGGGAAAAAGAGCTTTTAGAATTTTGGAATAAGCGGAATCAAATCAAGGAGAAGTATCAACAAAATACATTTTACGGCATTAGCGGGGAAACTATTGTATTGCAATCTACTAGAGTAGAAGAAATATTAAGAACTTATCTGGAAACGGTTACTTATGGCATTCGAAAAGCTTGCTCTATTTCAAGAGATATCTGTCCCACTTATTTTGCATATGAAGTCATTGAATATACAGAAACCAATGATGGAATTGTACCAGAACATTTTGAAGTAATTAAGATACCTAGCTTTTTAGAAGGACCAGTCCGCTATTTAAAGCTGAATATGCCAATAGAACACAAATTAGCGATGCATCATTGTGTAAAAAACAGTAACTTATATGATAAAAAACTTCAAATGTATAAGGTAAATGAGTCACTGGAAAGTGCATCCTTTGAAATAGGGAGGGCAAAAGCATTTACCCCAGGATGGTTAGAAAATGAATCTATTTGGCTTCATATGGAATACAAGTACTTGCTTGAACTATTAAAATCTGGCATGTACAAAGAATATTTGGAAGATTTTCAGAAAGTAGCCATTCCATTTCAGAATCCAGAAGTGTATGGAAGAAGTATTTATGAAAACTCATCTTTTATAGCAAGCAGTAATAATCCAAATGAGAAATATCATGGAAAGGGATTTGTGGCAAGGCTCAGTGGTTCAACGGTGGAGTTTCTTCAAATGTGGAAGATTATGATGTTTGGAAAAGATACCTTTACCTCAAAAGACGGAGCTGTTTCCCTGTGTTTTCAGCCTCTTTTACCTAAGTCTTTGATTGGCAAAGATAAGACAGTAGAAGCTATTTTTTTAGGAAATATTAAAATTATCTATTATTTTGAGGAACAAAAGGATTATATACCAGGTGAATACAGTATTAAAAAAATGCAACTACAGTACAGAGATGGCAGTAGCTACCAAACAACCAAGGCAACCATTTGCAATTCAGCGGCATATGATGTTCGGAACAACAAAGTAGGAACTATTCAAATTTATATACAATAAAGGAGAGAAGGATGAATCAGAATAAAATAAAAATAATAACCACTAACCAAGCTAAAAATTTATATTGGGAAGTAACAGAGAAAAAAGTCGCTCATGTAGAAGATGTAATGCACGTAATTAACTTATTTCCAGATCTTTTGGAACAATCCATAGAAGGATTCGGTGGTGCATTTACGGAAGCTTCAGCCCATACTTATGCTTCATTAAACGAGAATGGTAAGAAATCCGTAGTAGAAGGATACTTTGGCAAAAGCGGACTGTCCTATAATCTAGGGCGTATTCCTATTCATAGCTGTGATTTTGGACTTGGTAATTATACCTACATAGAAGAAGGGGATAAGGATTTAGCAACCTTTGATGTATCAAGGGATGAAAAAGAAATTTTCCCATTGCTTCAGGACGCCTTAGGTGAAGCACCTGAAGGTCTTCAATTCCTAGTTTCCCCGTGGTCGCCACCTGCATTTATGAAAGATACTGGAGCAATGAACCAAGGAGGTAAATTACTGAATGAATATAGAGAAAGCTGGGCTCAGTATTACGTTCGTTTTATACAAGAATATACCAAAAAAGGAATTGATATTCGCTATTTGACAGTACAAAATGAACCAATGGCAACTCAAACTTGGGAGTCTTGTATTTATCAGGCACATGAGGAAGGAAGCTTTGTAGTGGATTACTTGGAGCCTGCACTAACCAAGGCTGGACTGGGACATATTGAAATTTTTGTATGGGATCATAATAAAGAATTGATGTATGAAAGGCTAAAGGAGACATTTGCAGTGGAAGGCTGTAGAGAGTGTGTTAAGGGAATGGCTATTCATTGGTATACTGGTGACCATTTTGATGCTATTCGTGCAGTACGGAAAGCGTTTCCAGAGCAGAAGGTTTTTTTTACAGAAGGTTGTGTTGAATATTCTCGTTTTGCAGATTCGGGAGAAGTGCAAAAGGCTGAAATGTATGCTCATGATATGTTAGGAGACTTTAAGGCTGGCTGTAATGCCTTTATGGATTGGAATCTTTTGTTAGATGAAAAAGGAGGACCCAATCACGTTGGTAATTTTTGCGCTGCTCCAATTATGGCAGACGGAAAGGGTGATGTAGAAAAACGTCTTAGCTATTATTACATTGGACATTTTAGCAAATTTATACAAAAGGGGGCTAGACAAATGATGACTTCTTCCTATACAGATAAGGTGGAAACAGTTGCTTTTTTGAATCCTGATGGAAGTAAAGTGGTGATTTTGCTTAATAAAACAGAGGAAGATGTTGAGGTAACTTTGCGGGAACAGCAGGAAGGGGGGGCTTTCGTGGTGGAGAGACATAGTATTGTGACGGTGTGTATAGGATGACCTTAGTGAGCAAGCTCCCACGGGCATCTTGCATAATTATTTCCGCATGGCTAACTGGGGGATAAAATTTTGACACCTTTTTGAAAAATGGGGGGTGATAGGAGGTTTGAGAAAAAAATATAATGGGGTTAGAAACAATAAATCTGGAACGCATAATTGGGGGGACCCGTTGCGTACAAAAAAGGAGGATCTATTTATGAAAATTAAGAAATTAACAGCGCTTCTACTAGTTGGTATTATGGCAGCTTCTTTAGTAGGATGTGGCAAGGATGCTGGTGGTAAGGACCAAACAGTATCAAAACCTGCAGATAACGAAAGTTCTGCAAATAATGAAGTCCAAAATGAAGTTGTTGAGTTAAAGGGGAAGTTGGTAGTTTGGACATTATCAGATGATTTGAAAACTTTTGGTGAAAAATTTGTTGAAATGTATCCAGAAGTTGAATTGGATACTGTAGTTATTGCGCCAGCTGAGTATCCAACTAAGGTTCAGTCAGCATTACTTGGTGGGGCAAAGGAGCCTGATATTATTGTGGGAGAGCCACAGATGTTAGGTAATATGTATGAAGCTGGTTTCTTTGAAGACTTAAATCAGGCACCTTACAACGCACAGGATTATGCAGATAAAATTGTAGACTATGTATGGAAAGTTGGACAGGATGATGAAGGCATACAAAGAGCTATTAGTTATCAAATTACACCTGCTGGAATTTTCTATCGTAGAGACATAGCAAAAACTGTTTTTGGAACAGATGACCCAGAGGAAATCGGTAAAAAGTTTGCTGATTATGATACCATTCGTGCATCTGGTCAGACATTAAAAGATGCTGGCTATCGTATTTTCGCATCTGATGCAGAGGTAAGTTACTTCTCAGGTGACAGTGCATGGGTTATAGATGGCAAATTAAATGTAGACCAAGGTAGATTTGATTACATGGACCTTTGTGTAGATTTATATCAAAGTGATTTAACCGCATTTGCAAGTCAGTGGGCAGCACCTTGGTATCAGGCAATGAGCGGTCCAGTTCCTATTTTAACGGCTGAAACACAATGGGGTACTGATGATATGAATATTTGGGATGAAGAATCCTTTAAAGAAGCAACCAAGGATGCAGAAACAACAGAAGTATTTGCATTTGGTCTTCCTGCTTGGGGAACCTTAACCATGAGAGATCACGTTGAAGATACTTCAGGATTATGGGGCGTTTGTGCAGGTCCTTCTTATGGATTTGGTGGTGGTACCTTTATCGGTATCAGCTCAAACTCTGAAAGAAAAGACGTTGCATGGGAATTTGTGAAATTCTGTACATTAGATGAAGAAATTTCTGATTGGTGGATTGAAGTATCAGAAGGAGATACCGTTT
>CAZKGP010000067.1:0-9079 GCA_964552225.1 uncultured Acetatifactor sp. | reverse complement strand
AAAACTAGTAATCTGTAATGTATGTATGGAGGAAGCATTATGGAAAAAAGAGTTTCTTTAAGTAAACAAATGAATCGTAAACGTCATGAATATTTGATTATTACCGAAATTGCAATTTGCTTGCTTGGTGTGATACTAGTTACCACAATTGCTGTATTTATTTATTTGCAGAATATGCAAAAGAATATCCTTGAGAATTCAGAAGTGTATGTTCATTTAATAAATCCTCATAGAATTTTTATGTACGCGTTCATTATCCTATTTATAGCACTAATTTTGCTATTAATAGCATCCAACTTTTTCTTAATGAAAATGAAACAGTTTTTTCAACAAGGTATAGATAATTCTGATTTGTTGATTGAGCTGAGAGAAGCATTGGTATTAAGATATTTTGTTAATAATGTTGATGATGAAGAAGTTCCTAATTGTCTTAAAATAAAGGAGAATCAGCAATGTATTATTATTTTATGCTCAACCAAAGATGTTTGTAAAAAGATAAGGGAATTAGCAGAAGATATGTCGAAGCTTATCATAAGAAAAATGCCCAAATGTGTAATACAGATATTGGCAAACGAACGAAAAGATTATTTTGCTTTGTTTTTAAAAGAATCACGTACAGTTAATCGGTTTGCAGATAGAGCATTTATAGAAGATATTATTATAGAAAAAGCAAGAGAGCTTGAGGCAGAGCAAGATATTGTTTTGTATTCTAGTATTTCAGAAGTATTTAGAAAAGAAAGTGGATATAAGATATGGTTCTATAAACAATATACTTTTTCTAAATATAACGTATTGAATCGATGCAAGACCCTTATGGAAGAAAAAGATTTTGAAAATAGTATTGACGAAGAAATTTCCAAAAAGAACTATAGTGATATTCTAGCAAAAGTACGTGAAGAAAATAAAGAAGCCGCGATGGATTTATTAGAACAGTTCATGGATTCTATTAAAGATTATGAAGTTAAAAGAGTTGGATTTATATTAGCAGACTTATGTGCTGAAGTGAATCAAATAACAAGCGAATTTACATTGACAACAAGACAATATCAAGAGATGTTTGTTCGTCATTATATTAAGCTTGTGGAGCAAAGTACACATCAACAGGTACTAGACTATATTTATGAAAATATCAAATATACTTGTAGCGAATTAATGGGAATGCAAGATAAAACAACACGCTTAAAAGTACTCGATTCTATTACATATATTCAAGATAATTATACCCGCCGAGAGATAAGTGTAGAACAGGTTGCGGATTTGTTTAACATATCAGTTTCATATTATAGTAAATTATTTAATGAGTCTGTAGGCAAGACATTTCCAGAAGTAATTAATGAATTAAGATTAGAAAATGCTAAAAAAATATTATTAGACGATGCTAATATTAGTGTTAAACAAGTCGCCGCAGAGAATGGATTTAGCAGTGTATCATATTTTTCGTCGCAATTTAAGAAAAAATACGGTATTTCCCCGACTGTATATCGTTGTAAAATATTAAATTGATAATAAAATTAGAAATTGTAAGCAATTTCTTGGTGAAAAAGAGATTATTATAACAATTGCTTATTTTTTTCATTGTTAAAAAAAATATAATTCTATATGATTACGTTATCGTCCAATTCAAGGTTTTGAAACGGTGATGGGTCGAGGGACCAAATGAGGAGTATAATAGGTATAAAATTAGAAAGAAACGTATTTCATCCTAGGGGGTTTAGGATGAAATACCTTTCTTTCATTAAAGAATTTAGTTATTAATCATTTGAGAATTTTGATAATGACACAATACCCAAAATTCCAAGTCCAAATGTAATGATAGAAACTATTATGGATGTAATCACCCAAGTTGGAGTTGGTGAAGCTGGAATAGCAGGAAGTATCTTGTCGCTAAAAATTTCTGAAGTTGAGCCAAGTACAAAACCAAGAATCATCCAATATGTTTGATGAGGGAACTTTTTCATTACCAATTCAATTGGTTTGGTTATTAAAAAGATACCGATTAATGTAGAAACACCAATAATTCCTATATAAACAACATCAAATTGTTTGATTGCTAAAAGCATTGCGTCATACATTCCAAGAACTAATAGCATATGAGAAGTGCTAATACCTGGCAATACTAAGGCTAAAGCAATGATAATACCAGTTACTAATAACATTACATAATGCATGATTCCTGAACCTGCCGCTATATCAAAATTAGAGATTGGTAAAAATCCAATAGATATAACGATTACCAAACCAAATAGAAAGTAAAGAGCAGATGACACTTTGAAAGGAGACTTTTTAGTTTCCTTATATAAAGCAGGTACACCACCGATTACAGCACCTAAGAAAAAGAAGGAAACTGGAAGGGGGAAGTTATCAAGCAACCACGAAATAACAAATGCCAAAGAACCGATTCCAACGCCTGCGCCGAGGCAGAACTTTAAGAGGAAAATAATATTTCCTTTTATATCTTTTAAAAAATTACTAATAGAATCAATTAATCGTCCATAGATTCCAAGTAAAATTGCCATTGTTCCTCCGCTGACGCCAGGAACACTCATAGATGAGCCAATAAAAAATCCTTTGAGCATAATAATTAAATCTTTTTTTAAGCTTTCTTTCATACCATATTTTATTCTAGAAGTATCTAGAATACCTTTCTTTAATCAAAAATTTATTTAGTTTATGGATAGGACCCAATAACTATTGCAAATTGTAACATAGTTATTTTAAGATGTAAAGAATTGTGAAATTTCTATAAAATAACATAAAACTGTATAAAATTAGTCTTCTTAAATATTCTATTATTTTACTTATTATGTTACAATTATAGGATATAGTTGATAAATTTATGTAATTATGAGAGGATAAAGATATATATAATGAAAAATCGTAAGAATAGCCCACTAGAGAGTAGTCCCTGCCAAGTCAGTAAGAAATGTGGCGGATGCAGAATGCTTAATTTATCATATGAGGAGCAGCTGAAACTTAAACAAGAGCGTGTTCGCCAGATATTACAGCCATATTGTAAGCCAGAAGCTATTGTAGGTGCCCAGTTTCCCTTACATTATAGAAATAGAGTACAAGCAGTATTTAAAACAGATCGTCATAATAATCCTGTTACAGGAATTTATGAAGAAGGTACAAGGCGTATTATTCCGACAACCAATTGTTTGATTGACCATGAAAAGGCTCAGCAGATTATGGAATCAGTTGCTGGTCTTTTAAAGTCCTTTAAAATTGCACCTTATTTTGAAGATACAGGGTATGGACTACTGCGTCATGTAATGATACGAGTTGGACAACAAACAGGAGAAATAATGGTGGTTTTGGTACTGGGTTCTCCAGTTATGCCATCAAAAAATAATTTTGTGAAGGCTCTTTTAAAGTTACATCCAGAGATAACCACCATTTTAATTAACACGAATAGTAGAGGAACAGGAATGTCCCTTGGAAGTAAATCTCAGGTGTTACATGGTAAGGGGTATATTGAAGATACCATATGTGAAAAGGTGTTTCGAATTTATCCTAAAACCATGTACCCCTTAAATTCTATGCAATCAGAAATCTTATATAAAAAAATATTGGAATTTAGTGAGCTAAAAGGCACTGAAACTATTATGCATGCATATTGCGGACTTGGAATTGCAGGTCTATTACTAAGTGAGCGTTCAAAACAAGTGATAGGGGTAGATACAAGCCGTGATTTGATAAACGAAGGTAGTAATAATGCAAAGCATAATGGAATAAAAAATATACAATTTTATCAGAATGAGCCTACAAAAATTTTGTCTGATATGAATCAGCAAAAAGTTAAAGTAGACATGGTTATTATGGAACCCACAAGAAATGGGTGTGATGAGAAGTTCCTAAGTGAGATTATACAAGCAAAACCTAAAAAGCTAGTGTATAACTCTAATAATTTGGAGGCACTAGCTAAGGATTTAAAATATTTGACTCAAAATGGATATAAAGTAAGGAAAGCTCAAGGGATTGATTATATGCCCAATACTGGTAGTGTGCAATGTATAGTACAATTATCTTTGTAGATTTATTTGAGGCAATTACTTAAACGATTAATAATTTCTTGCATGTTTTCTCTTGGTAATCCAGAGTAATTCATAATTAGTATATGATCTTTCTTATTATTTGATAAAGCAGGTTTGTTAAAATAGTATTTTGATAAAAAGGTTATTTTAATACCTTCATTTTCAAAACGTTTTAAGAGATCATCTTCTGTTAAGGTACTTTTTAAATGCATTAAAAAATGAAGTCCTGAATCCTCTTCCATAATTTTGACATGAGTGGTTAATGGGCTCGATTTAATGCAATCAAGTAATACGTTCCGATGGTCGCGATAATAGTTGCGCATACGATTGATATGTTTTTCAAAATAGCCTTCTTCAATAAATTTAGCTAATGTGTATTGCTCAAAATTTGAGACTGTGCAAGAATAAAATGATAATTTTTTATAAAAGCGCTGTACTAAGTGAGGTGGCAATACCATATAGCTGATACGGATAGTTGGCGATAGACTTTTAGTAAATGTATTCATGTAAATCACTTTTTCAGAAATATCTATACTTTGTAAGGAGGGGATTGGTTTACCCATTAGCCGAAATTCACTATCATAGTCATCCTCAATAATATAACGAGTAGTAGATTGCGAAGCCCATTCTAACAATTCATTTCTCCGACTAATTGGGGTTATGATTCCTGTTGGAAAATGGTGTGTTGGTGATATATGGATAATATCAGCATTGGAGGTTTCCAAAGCTTCTATTGAAATGCCGTATTTATCCATAGGAATGTGAACACATGTAACTGTATTACTCTTATATACTTGAGCTATTTTTTGATAGCCAGGATCTTCCACTGCATAAATATTAGAAGCGCCTAATAATTGGATAAGCAATCCATATAAGTATTCAGTCCCTGCACCAACGATAATCTGGTCAGGAGAAATGTGCATACCTCTGAATTCATATAAATGATTTGCGATTGCAATCCGTAGTTGCATAATACCGCCACTTGGTGGGGGTGTAAGCAGTGCTCGCTGTTGGTTAGTCATAACTTGCCTCATTAATTTTGCCCATGTAGAAAATGGAAACATGTGAGGTATTGATTGGTTGCTGACAAAATCCCCATAGTATGATTTGGGTTTTGCTACGTTTACTTCTGTTGAAGTAATATGGTTTGTTGTTTTGATTGACGGAAATGCGGAAATCTCTGCAACGTAATATCCTTTTTTGGGAATGGAATAAATATAACCCTCTGCCATAAGCTGTGCATATGCATATTCAATGGTAATAGTACTTATTTTAAGGTGCGCTGCAAAGGTGCGTTTGGAGGGAAGTTTGACGTTTGGAAGTAAGTTTTTATCTAATATATCATTTTTGATACAGATATAAAGGTGTTCATAATAGCTATTTGTTCCGATGTTATCAAAAGAGTAAGTTAACATATAATCTCCAATCTGACTTGTTAAGTAAATGCTTAGCAAATGTGGCATGCTTGTATGGACCTAAATAAGAATTTTGAAAAGGTCAGATTGAGTATAACAATATTTACATTATTTGTAAAGGAAAGAAATAATATGAAAGGCGGGTACAAATGAATAATAAAAATAATTTTTTAATTAAAGGATTTAATAGTGAATTTATTCTTGAGTCATTGAAGGAAAATAAACCAATTAAAGAAATTATGCGACAACATGGAATAAATGAATTAGATATCGAAGAGTGGCAAAAGGAATATGCTCTAAATGCATCCTCTTTTCGTGGTGAAATGGAAGATTTTGAATATTTAAGTGCTGTTAGTATGCAAACCAATAATTATATTAACTTTATAGATATGGAAACTAGAGAAGTTTTATTTATGAATAGAGCATGTCGTGAAATATTCCAAGTACCTGAGGATGAATATTATAAATATAAAAAGTGCTATAATGTTTTTTATGGCAAGGATGCTATTTGTGATTTTTGTAATTTTGATGAACTGGAAGAGAAAGGGGAGTTACAATGGAAGACGCTTCATCCAGTTTATAATAGGTACCATTTACTTACGGATAAAATTATTAACATACATAACCGAAGAGTGCAGATAGAGATTGGAATGGATATACAAGAAGATGTGAATGAACGCATTAGGCTAGATAAAAAAGTCCGTGTAGATAATACTTTGTTTAAATGTATACGGGCGTTGTCTGATACGATTAATTATAAACAAGCTATCGAAAATATGTTAGAAGTAGTATGTAAGTTTTATGATGGGAATCGTGGATATATCTTTGAAGTAGATGAGGGAGGAGAGTCTTTATCTAATACATATGAGTGGTGTGCGGAAGGTGTTTCACCTGAAAAGGATAATTTGCAAAATTGTCCTATAGAAACAGCTCACCAGTGGTTTGATATGTTTGAGGAAGTTGGAACTTTTTCTATATCAAAGCTAACAGAAGACAATGAGATTTTTGATATACTTGATGCTCAGGGAATTGATAGCTTAATGGCAGCTCCATTAATTGAAAACGGTAAGATTAAAGGATTTCTTGGAGTTGATGACCCAAGAGAGGGTGTGGAGGAATTTTCACTGCTGACTTCCATTGCTTATTTTATAGTAAACGATATTCAAAAAAGAAGATTTATAACAGAATTGGAATATCGTAGTTACACAGACGGCATGACAAAACTGAATAACCGTAATAAGTTTATATTAGATTTGGCCGATTATGATAAGAACCCTCCAAATAAGGCTGGTGTAGTATATATTGATTTGAATGGATTAAAGCTTGCCAATGATGAATATGGGCATAACATGGGTGACTTTTTGCTGATACGTTTGGCGGATACAATCAAAAATAATTTTACAGAAAGCATGTACCGCATTGGTGGTGATGAATTTGTAATATTATGCATTGATATGGAAAAGGAGGCGTTCTATAGTAGGGTGCAAGGCCTGAGAGACGACATTAATTCACAAAACGTGATTTCAGCATCTATAGGCGAGGCATGGGTTGGCAAGGATGTTAATTTGAGGGAACTAGTAAAATATGCAGATAGCCTCATGTATGCAAACAAGCAAGTTTATTAAAGTACCATTATTAAGGGAGATTATAATAAATCATCAACTTATGCAACGAAGCTAATAGAAGACCTAGAACGGGGGAGCTATGTAGTAAATCTACAGCCTAAAAAGAATGTAAGCAATGATACCATTATGGGAGCTGAAGTAATAATCAAAAATATAGATAAATCAGGAAATGTTTTACCGCCAGAAATGTTTATTCCTGTTCTTGAAAAAATGGGTATTATTTCCCACTTGGACTTTTATATTCTAGATAAAATATGTCAGTTAACAAAAGAAGTGTCTTTAAAAGGGAAATGCCTGAAAAATGTGACGATATATTTCTCACAAGAAACCTTGTTAGAGCGTGGTGTTGTAGAACGTATGAAGAAGGTTTGTGAAAAGTATAAGGTATCACCTTCTACTATTACGATTGGATTATCACAGAATATTGCAAATATGAAACCAGAAGAAATCGAAAATGTTTCTAATCAGATGAAAGAGGCTGGCTTTGGAATAGGAATTGAACTTTTGGTTGTAAAATATTCAAATATAGCAACTCTTTCAGACATGAAATTTGATGAAGTTAAGATTGAAAGAAGTGTTGTGAAAGAAATTCTTTACCATGATAAAACAAGGAAAATTGCTAATTATATAATTAGCATACTTCATGGTTCTGGACAGTGTCTCATTGTATCAGAAGGAATAGGGAGCGCAGACGATGTGGAACTCATGAAAGAAGCCAACCAAGATTTTGAGCAGGGATGCTATCTTTTGCCACCCGTTTCCTTGGATAAGTATGTAGAGAAATATTTATAAAAAATTTATTGCAATCGTTGACGTATCAATGTATTGTGTTATAGTAAGCGTATAACACACAAAATAAAAGTTACTTTTATATAGAAGTATTGGGTTTGTGGAAGGAAGTGTTGGTTATGATTATAGAGATAGATTTTAATAGCGATGAAGCACTTTATCTACAAATAAGGAATCAAATTATTGTTGGAATAGCAACTGCACAGTTTAGTGAAGGAGATTATCTTCCCAGTGTTCGTCAATTGGCGGATTCTATTGGTATTAATATGCATACGGTTAATAAAGCATATACTGTTTTAAGGCAGGAGGGTTTTGTAAAGGTTGACAGAAGAAAAGGTGCTGTTATAGCGATAGATGTAGATAGAATTAATACCTTAGAGGAGATTAAAAAGGAACTAAAAGTTATCCTAGCAAAAAGTAGTTGCAAAAACATTTCCAAAGCAGATATCTATGAGTTAATAGATGAAATATATGAAGATTATGGAGGGCTGAAATAATGCAGTCACAATTTACTGATAAAGCAAAAAATGCACTTGCAAATGCATCAAAATGTGCTCGAAAATTAAAGCAGGGTTATATAGGAACAGAACATATTTTGGTTGGGTTATTAAATGAGAAAACTGGAGTGGCCGCTAAAGTATTGTTGGATAATAAGGTGGAAGTGGATCAGGTTATCAACATGATTCATGACTTGATTGCATTTGATGGTGGAATTAAAATTAACGAAAGAGAAGGCTATTCTCCTAGATCAACAAAAGTGTTACAAGAAGCTCATAGACAAGCTGAAAGATTTGGACAGAAAAAAACAGGGACTGAACATATTTTATTAGCCTTAATTAAAGAAGGGGAAAATGTTGCAGTCAGACTATTAAATACAATTGGAGTGTCCACCCAAAAGATTTATGTGGATATATTAACATCAATTGGTCAAGATGCGAATCTCTACAAAGAGGACTTGAATAAGAAACATGGTGCAAAAGGGAGAACATCAACTCTTGAACAATATAGCCGAGACTTAACTGCTCTTGCAAGGGACGGCAAGCTAGACCCAGTAATTGGAAGAGAAGATGAGATTCAGCGAGTAATCCAAATACTAAGTCGTCGTACTAAGAACAATCCATGCTTGATTGGTGAGCCAGGGGTGGGGAAAACCGCTGTAGTAGAAGGGTTGGCATTAAGAATTGTGTCTGGGGATGTACCTTTTACAGTTCAGGAT
>CAZKGP010000066.1:0-9124 GCA_964552225.1 uncultured Acetatifactor sp. | reverse complement strand
TTTGATTAAATTCCATGTTTCTGTAGGATTGCCCATCCGCTTTCCTCTTTCCTATTTACTGATTTAAATAATTCACTAAAGAATCCGCTATTTTTTGTCTGCCCGCTTCATTCGGATGAAGCCCATCAATTGTATAAACAGACCAGTCTTCCCATGTTTCATGAGGATAAAAGTTATGGTAATGATCAATTATTTCAACGCCCAGCTCTTTTGCCACAAGAAACTCTGCCTCTACATAATCCTTCAAGTATCCATATTCTGCGTACCGATCTTCGCAAGTCTGTTCAATAGATACATACCAATTATAGGTTGGTGTTACTAAAATAATTCGCAAATCAGGGTATTTATCCTGCAATAATTCAATAGAACTACGTAGCGCCCCTGCAAAACTATATTCATCATACTTATCCTCTTCATTATAAATCGGCAAAGAAGCATTGTAATCATTCATTCCATGTTCAATAAAAAGTATTTCCACCTGAGTAAAATCTATCTTCGCAAGTTCATCAATGGTTTCTTTGAAATAATCTGTTCCAGGTTCATGAATATTTATATTACGCTGTACTCCAAAATCTTCATAAGCAATGGCTTGAGTAAGAGCTGCAAAAGACAACCCATCTTTTTTAAAGGCAAATCTACGCTTTCCCTCTTGCTTACTCATAGTTGTTCCACCAAGGGCACCGTTAAATACTTCTACCCCAAGCTTCTCCTGTAATAAATATGTCACCGAGGTTTCATCTCTAGTGGATCCCATAATGCTATCTCCCAAACACACAATAGGATAAGTTATTTTATCTTCTTTTTTAAAACAAGATACTCCTAGACATAAAAGCAGAAATAAAACTGCGGATACACAAAAATATATGATATTATTTTTCGTTATCCTTGTTGTCATACCGATTCCATGCCTTTCCGTTCTTCTTTTCTTTCAAAATTTGGGCTATCCTGTCAGCTCCAAATCCATCTACCATTTTAGTTGCCTTTTGAGAATAATAATTTCTCAATTGAAAGTCATTTATCAATTCTGTGCAAAAAAATTGTATTTTATCTAATGTTTGGCGAGGTTCTATATGAAATCTCCCCGCGAACTTTCCCATCTCCTGCTTTCCAATATATTCAGTCAGCCTCTCTTGATTCTCTGCGTAAGAAAAGCAGATAAATGGAACCCCCATTACAGCCAACTCATATATTGTAGTTCCCCCTGCCGTAATAGCAAGGTCACACTTCTCCATTGTAGATGCCATATCAGTTATGTCATAATGAATAAAAACATTTTTCTTACTATTTTTCAGTTGTTCCAAGGCCTTAAAATTAGGGTTAAATTTACCTGATATAATATGATAAATAATTGTTTCATCATAAATCCCATATAATATTTGAGAAGCAATATTATCTATATCACCTCCACCAGTAGTAATCAATACATCTCTTACCTGATTGCGAGGTGTGTAATCTCTATTTAAAAATTGAGAACGAAGAGGAACGTAATCACACCCTATATAACAATCTGTATTTGTTCCTTTATATAGTTTTGTGTACTGCGCTTTGGTAGCATATGCATTATAGTTTATCACTGTATTGATAGGAAAGACATGTTTTGCCATATCATCAAGCAAAACAACTGTACCATACTGGCTTAATGCTTGCAGATAATAATCTGTTACAAAATAGCTGTCAACTAAAATAACTGGTGTTTCCATCCATTGCCCGTTGTTCTCTAATAAATATTCAAAAGTTTTTCGTAAAAAAGGAAGTTCTGTCTCCATATTGCGATAATCTGTTTCTAGTACAAGAGCATAAAATCCTTTTTGCTTAGCTAAAGCCGCTGATTCCGAATCAGCACAAAGAAAAATAACTTGTTCCTTTTCTAAAATTGCTTCTGCTATTGTGATACAACGCATAAGATGTCCTGCGCCAATTTTGGAATTTCCGTCTGCTCGAATAATATACATTCTTTCCCCTTTGCTTTTCAGCTACTACTCTAATTCTACTAAATCCCAAGACATGGGAGTTCCTAACTTAGCATCCTTTTTAATTTTTTTACCTAGTATATCCTCATAATGCTTGGTATGCAAGCCACAAGAAGGACGTACTGAACGTAAATTATCGGCTGTGAACACATCTCCTGCTTTCATATCTTGTGCCACAAAAAGGGAACGGGAATGTTCTCTGCTTTTTACCTGTTTAGGTGTTAGATCATAGGTTACTTTTCCAATCGCTTTTTCAATAATACGAATATGATCAACCATTTCTTTAAATTCTTCTGGTTCCATGGAAAACGCAGCATCTGCACCACCATCTGCACGGCGCAGGGTAAGGTGCTTTTCTACAATCTTAGCTCCTAATGCAACACCCGCACCAGCCACAGCACTTCCCATTGTATGATCCGACAAACCTACAATACAATCAAAGACTTCTTTCATAGAAGAAATGGTTTTTAAGTTGGTGTCTTCATAAGGTGCTGGATACGCTGAGGTACATTTTAATAACATAACATTTTTATTCCCTGCTTCCTTGCAGGTCCTTAATGCAAGCTCAATGTCCTCTAAATAAGCAATTCCAGTTGAGATAATAATTGGCTTACCTGTTTTTGCTATTTTTTTAATAAAGGGAATATCATTAATTTCAAAAGATGCAATCTTAAATACTGGTATATCCATCTCTTCCAAAAAGTCAACACTTGATAAATCAAAGGGAGAGGAAAAAAAGATAAGTCCCATTTCTTCTGCTATTTTTTGCAATTTTGGCTGCCATTCCCAAGGAGTATAAGCGGTCTGATAAAGCTTATGCAAGGTAGTACCATCCCAAATGGTGCCTTGTGTAATCTGAAAACAAGGGTCATCACAATCTAATGTAATAGTATCTGGAGTATAGGTTTGCACCTTTATAGCATCTGCTCCCGCCTTCTTTGCTGCTCTCATAATTTCAACTGCTCTGTCAAAATCCATTAAATGATTGGCAGACATCTCTGCAATTATGAAAGTAGGAGAATCCTCACATATGATTCGATTTCCTATTTTAATTTCCTTATTCATACTAAGTAAGCTCCATTCTATTTAAATTGTATCTGATCGTATTTTTTATTTTTTCGTATCTCTTTCCAGCGTTCACTAGTCATGCACATAAAGGTAACATCATAATAAATTCCTTCTTTTAAAATGTGCTCTTTCTTTTCTTCTACAATTTCACTACCACACAATAAATGTAGTTTTATAACACCTTTATTCAACGAAAAAACATCACCGTATAAGGCATTTTTGCCAAGGATATCAAACACATAATCATATAGACTCATTTCTAAAGATAGGGCAACCTTGATATCCCGCAACCTTTTTTCTCCTATGTAATAAGCCCAGCCAAGATTACCTTGTGGATCTTTTAACCCAGTTATATTAATGACTCCAGCATCCTCACCATCCACCATAATCATCCAATACTGGACATCCATATTCAGTCGAATTGCATCCATCCATTTCTTTTGTCCAATCAAGGTAAGTTTAGGATTGGTATTCATATATCTAGTAATATCCTTATCCATACGCCAGTTCATAATTTGCTCTAAATCACTATCTTCAATTGGTCTTAAGGTAACTATCATAAATATACCCACCTTTCTCATTTACACATTCTTAGATTCTTTCTAAAATTTCCTGAACCGTTCTAATTTCAATTGCTTCATCCAATGGAATATAGATACCAAGTTTTTCCTCTAATTCTCCAATAATCATTACGTGAGCCAGAGAATCCCACTGCTCCAAATCCTCCATTTTAGTACTTTCTGTTACGGTTCCCGCTGAAACTTGTAGAATGTTTTCTATTAAATCAATTATTTGTTCTTTCATTTTTTCTCCAATATTTTAATAATTATAGAGCCTTAGAATTTTTTAGCAAATATCTTGGTTCCGTTCTCTTTCACTTTTTCCAGCGTAAAACCTGCCCTTTCGTATAAATTCTCTACTGGCATATTTCTATTTGTTGGTATATAAATACCACATAGCCCATGGATACCGTTATTTGCCAAATCTTTTTCTATTAGTTCTATTATTTGATATTCTATATGTTTACCCATAACTCTGCAACTCATAACAAATTCTTCAATAATAGGCAATGTTCCAAATTCCATACCTACAATCACAGCTACCACAATGCCATTATCGCCAAAGCAATCTTTTATTCGATACAAATACACTTTTTTGGAAGGGTTTTCCAGTACATGCTGGAGTTCAACATGAGTATATCTTACTGTAGTCAAATTGAATTGGTTGGTTTTATTCACTAGCTGTGTAAAGCGCCCTATATTTTTCTGTGGGTCCTCTGGTATTATCTCTATTTGTAATTGTTCCAAGTATGTTTCAAAATCAATGGCTTTACGCTCCATATTGTTACGCATTGTTTGAGCCACATATTGATTAGTCTTATCTAAATCTTCTGCGGTTACCGTAGCTCTTTGAAAATATTTTTTGTATATTTTAACCATAGCCGAGGCAAGCTGTTCTGGTTTTTCGGGAAAATCAGGTACAACTACCTCAGGGAGCATTTGCTTAATCAATTCTTGTTCTGTAGGATTATCATCCCAGAATACAAAAGAATCCATACCAAGATTCAACTCCTTGGCAATCTCCATAACATTAATATGTTTCGGTTCCCAGTTGATTTTGTGAATTGCAAAAGAATCTGAGCGAAGTACCATATGAGGGTGTTTCTCTATGATTTCCATAGCATCTTCTTTGTTATTTTTAGATACAGTACATAATAGCACCCCTTGCTTTTGCATCTGCAATATAACCTGCTGGAGGTTTTTATAAGCAAGTCCTGCTTGGTCATCTGATAAAATCAAAGGAGTATGGTCTGTTTCACCAGCAAATCCTCCCCACAATGTATTATCTAAGTCAAGCAGAAGCACCTTTTTAGGTACGTGGTACTGCAACTCAACTCCTGCTATGATAGCATTACAAATTCTTTTTTGAGCTTCATTGGTATGAAGAATTTTACCCATATACCAAATTTTTAGCGAAAAAGCATTCTCTTCTCCCATTTTCTCAATTAAATGACCATAAGGAAAGATTTGTACATTCGTATATTTCTCACATAATGTATTTAGTCGCTCTTGCCACATTGTTTCTAGTTTTCTTTTTCTGTCTTTATCATGAACGACTTCCAACTCAGGTCCCCAAAGATAAGCATCTCCAATCAAATAAATACCGTTACCTGTCAAGGCGCCTTCTACCATGTCAAACCATCTATCTATTCTTTCTGTATCAAGAGATACATCATGATCCAAAATTTCCATTAAGTCCATAATCAAAAATGTAATATCTGGCGCAAATGCATGATAAGAAGAGTTCCTATCCAACAGCAACCCTAATTCATTTCCGTAACCCTCAGCATCATATATTTCATAATTAGATTTCAACATACGAACGATAAAATTAAAATTAATGTTAGATAATACAGCTATTTTAGGCTTCATGTTTTTCCTCCATCATAAGACGATATTTAATCTCAGCAATTTCCCAATCTGTTTGATTATCAATATCCTGCACTTCCATCTCAGAAATTACAAAGGGCAGAATATTGCCAAGCATAAGCTTTTTATTTTGGAAAAATGCCGGTACCCTAAATACATAAAATTGACCTACATCATGGTAATGAGGTTCTAAATCTTGTGAACGACTATCTAAATATTCAGGATATTCAAAAATCAGTTTTTCATTTTTTATAATCATTGCTCTCTGAGGTGGATAGGAGAAAGACACCACAGGAATTAAAGTATCTGCATCAGAAGCCTTTAACTTTTCCACAGCATCTTGAATTTTGGCAGCTGTAACAAAGGGAGCTGTTGGATAAATACAGCAAGCCATATCAAAGCTTTCCCCTCTTTTGCCGTATTCTTCTAAAACCTCTAGAATAACATCATTGGTAGTAGCATAGTCATTAGCTGTTTGAGCACTTCGTAAAAAAGGTACATCTGCTCCGTACTTCTTACTAATCTCTGCAATTTCCTCGTCATCTGTAGATACCATAACCGTATCAAAAATTCCTGATTCAATGGCAGCTTCAATAGAATATGCTAAAATAGGTTTTCCCAGAAAGGATTTTATATTTTTCCTTGGAATCCGCTTACTGCCGCCTCGAGCAGTAATAATGGCTACTGTTTTCATAAGTTACCTACCTCGTTTCTTCCAATTTCGTACCGCAAGCTGTAGTCGATAATACACATAAAACATAATATCTGATTTCATTTGTTTATTAACTAATTGCTTTTCAACTTCTCCTGTAAATTGCACATAGTAGGGATTTTCCCTAAATTCTGGAACCTTACTTAATACACCTGCCTTTAGTTCCTTTATAAAGGATAATTTAGGTTTTGAAACACCTTGCATATAAGAAAATAATGTAATGACATAATAAAGTTCAACAAAACGATATTCAACTTCTGCTCTATATAGTTCTAAAAATCCCCTTGCTTCACATTCTTCATATAAAAGCATAGCCGCTTTCATACGGTTTCTGCATTTTTCCTCTGAAATATGGTGAACAGTAGAAACATCGTGCTGATAATAGTAATACATAGGCTCTTCAACTTTTTCAAAATGTGTAAAATACAAAGACCACAAGGGCCCTGCACAATTATCTTCATAAAAAATCCCTTCTGGGAAACAAAGATGATTCTCTTTTATTACACTATGCTTATATATTTTTATTACCATGCTTCCTGAACGCATAATCAGTTGTTTATGTTTCTCTATCGTAAGAGGACCTGTTTGTTCTAAGGAGTTGTTTTGAACTACCTTACCAACTTCCATCGTATGTTTATCCACTAAGTTATAATCACATCCTACCAAATCTGCACCAGTAGTTTCTGCTTTTCGTAATAGTTTCTCATAAAAATAAGGTGTTATCCAATCATCACTATCAATAAAACCAATCCATTCACCTTTTGCTATTTTCAAACCTTGGTTTTTGGCCCCACCTTGTCGCTTGTTTTGGGAGTAGGTTACCACCTTTACCTTATCTGGGTAAGTCGCTTCATATTCTCTCAAAATAGTAAGGGAATCATCTGTTGACGCATCATTTACAGCTATAATCTCATAATTCTCTATAGTTTGATTGAGTAGAGAGTCCATACAATAATTTAGTTTTCCATCTCCAGCCATATTATAAACTGGCACTATGATGCTTAATTTCATATGATTAATTCCTTTTTCTCTCAACTTGGGCTTTGCCGTCTTCTACTCGGTATACTAGATCACATTGTTCAATGGTTTGAAGTCGATGTGCTATAATGATCAATGTTTTTTTGCCATGAAGGCTGTTAATTGCATCCATAATGGCTGCTTCTGTATCGTTGTCTAATGCAGAAGTAGCTTCATCTAAAATGAGCACCTCTGGATTATTATATAAGGCTCTAGCAATACCAATTCTCTGCCGTTGACCACCAGACAAACGAATGCCTCGTTCTCCAATTCCCGTTTCCAAACCTTCTGGAAGGGTTTTAATAAACTCATCTAATTGGGCTTCTTTTAATACTTCCCACAATCTATTCTCATCAATTTCCTCATCGGGAACGCCAAATGCTACATTTCTACGAATGGTATCATCCAGCATAAAAATCATTTGAGGAATATATCCTACATTTCGTAACCAATTCCTATAATTATCCTTAATTTCCTTACCATCTACACAAATGCTACCAGAACGTACTTCCAATAGACCTAACAAAATATCAACTACAGTACTTTTACCCGCTCCAGAAGTTCCCACAATTCCTACAGAAGAACCAACTGGAATGGTTAAATCTGCATGATCAAAAATTAACTTCTCAGTATTAGGGTAAGCATAAGTAATGTCTTTTAACTCAATTTTAACTTTTACAGGCATTTTCTCTTCTGTATCGTTAGCAAAGGTCAAGTCTACATTTTTTTGACCAATTTCATCTTGCAGGTTATCACTAACCCCCATGAAAAAAGGTTCAAAATAAGCAATGGAATTGATCTGGTTATTAATACGGTTTACACAAGGAAGGAGAACTACCGCTGCTGCTCCAATCGCTGTAATACTAGTTAACATCCTCTCAGGATCTGCACCATTGATAGTCATAAAGATTAAATAACCAATCATACTAATGACACAGACTGTTTCAATTAATAATTTAGGAATATTATTATAAAGACTATATTTTTGTACTGCCTCAACATAACCTTTTCCACATTTCACATACTCTGACGCAAAATACTGTTCCTTACAAGATATCTTTACTTCCTTAATTCCTTGAACGGTTTGAGAAATCCATTTGAACAATCCACTATAATAATGCTGATTATCCTCTCCTGCCTTATGCATAATAGGCTTTAGGATATTTTTAATAATCAACAGCAATACAATCAGAACACTAGCCACTAAAGCAGTCATAACAGGGTCCTGAAGAAATAGAAATACAATCAAGAATACAAATACAATAATATCAGATAAAAATTGCAAAATAGCCAAGATTAACGCATACATATTATTCACATCAGAAGTAATGCTTCGCTGAACAACTGCAGTATCTGCATTTAAAAAGTATTCATATCCTCTTCTCAAATAATTTCTCATCATTCTCTCTGAAGTTCTGAATTGGTTAACATATACAAAGGATAAGGTACATTTTTCCTGAAAATATAAAAAAATGTTTTTAATGATATAAACTGCTATTAATAATAACATAACTATAATATTAAAATGCTCTTTCATTCCATCGCCTAACATTTGATAAAAGGTTTGAGCAACGTTACTTTCTGCCAATGCTTTGGGGTCAAACACAATAGACACTACTGCAACCAGCATAGTTACACCAACTGTTTGTAATGCTCCACCTATAATCATTAAAAAAACAAGGCCTACCATGGTTGTTTTCTGTTTTCTATCTAACAATACCCGCAATTTCTTTAATATTTGTAACATGGTGTCTCCTTTATATCTGTTCGTTTTGTCTGTGAATCAAAGGATCCTCATAAGCATCCATAAAAGATTCACCTAATCGCACCACTTCTTCTGCAAACTGGATGGCCTTAATCTCCGTTAACACCGCCACCACCTTTTTAAACCGCAATCCTGGGAAAAAATTAAGCATCTCCATAGGAAC
>CAZKGP010000065.1:0-9351 GCA_964552225.1 uncultured Acetatifactor sp. | reverse complement strand
CTTAATTAGACTCTTCTCTTTACTGCACGTATGGCCCAAAAACAAAAGTTATAAATACTAAATCCAAGAGATAGTTTTTCTACGTTACGGTATAGATTCCAAATACGTCTTACTGCCTCCAGTTTATTTGAAGACAAGGTTTTTCCAGCGCGCCTATAGAGAGCCAGATTTTCATTGAGCCCATAGGCTATGTAATTATCTCTTAATATCTTCCACCACAAAGCAGTGTCTTCACTTTTTACTTGTGGCATAAAGAGTTTGTTTTTATCTATTTTTTGTGTATCAAACATTACTGTTGTAGTAAAAATAGTGGTATTTTTCAAAGCATCTTTATAAGTCAACATATTCGGCACCAAAACAAGCTTACCAGTTCCACAAGCATTTTCATCTGCAAACTCATACCCAGTAAAAGAAAAAGCCACGTCCTTTTCTTTCATAAATTTTAATTGTCTTTCTAATTTTTGAGGCATCCATAAATCATCAGAATCTAAATATGCAATAAATCTCCCTTTAGCTTCCTTTACACCTCGATTTCTAGCTTGTGCTGCTCCAAGATTGTCAGGTTGTCTCAAAAGTCGAATTCTCTTATCGCCAGTAGCAATACAATGCTTCTCTATAAGCTCTTCACTTTTATCTTCACACCCATCTGCTACCAGTAAAAGTTCCCAATTATTATAGGTCTGTTTTTGAACACATTCTATTGTCTGAACTATAAATTTTTCCGAATTATATACCGGCACAATGATACTAACCATATCTATTCCTTTCATTACATATCCATACGATAAATGTAGTAATCCTTGTATGGCTCACCTTCACCTAACATGGTGATAAATACATTCTGTATCTCTTCTGCTACTGTATTAGGTAAAAGTATAGTGTTTACTCCATACTCTAAAGCAGTCTCACAATATATCCTTGCATTTTCTAAAGGTTGATCTCCAATACTTTCCATCCACTCATATAATGTATTTTCTTCCTCAGAGTATACATCATATGAATATGCTCCCAAAGAATGATTCCACATATCCCTACCATAAAGGAGCTGAATTTCACCATTGTAATAACGTACATATTCCATTACGCTTTGAGGAGCCCAAATACATATATTAGTATTATTACCCATCTGTGTCAAATAATCCACTATTGCACTCACTTCAGATTTTGTGTCTAAATCATACTGTGTATCAAATTTATTACTCCCCATATTACCACATAATACTAGGAGTGCCAGTCCAAATGCAATTCCAGCACTGGTTTTAAATTTATTTCTATTCCAATATTTTAAATAACACTCGTTATATGTTTCAACCGCACCATATGCGATTACCCCATTTATAGGCACCATTGACCATAACCATCCATATGAGTAAAAAGCAGTCTGATATTTCATTAGCCCAACTGCTGAAAAAGGAAACAATAATAATATTATAGAAAATGTTGTATAGCATATTAGCCACCTGGTCTTTTTGTTATCTATACTCTTCATGTTATACCACAAAAAAAGAATACTCCCTAATAATAACACCATATATTTTCCATCTTGAATATATTGAGTCCATCCTGAAATAACACTTTTAAATAATTCCATCCTTATTGTTTACTCCATTTCTTCCATATATCTTGAGTCATTACAAATTTAACAGTAACCATAAGAACCGCCACTCCTAAGCAAGCGCCCAATCCATATAGAGTCCAAACAATACATGCTTCAGCTATTACACATAACGCCACCATCATCCATTTTTCCCGTAGGCACATTGTAATTGTATAAGGTAGGAGAATCATACTACGAATACTTGTGCCAAGATATCCATTGTGCATCACTCCAAAACCATCCATATAAATATTATAATCACCAAACCATATAAGCAATGATATGATGCATAAAAAAATGGCTTTCTTTTTTTCTTTATGATAACTTTTCTCAAATAAAACATCGCCTAGACTACTATAAGCTAAATATCCAGTTATTAATACTACTGCAGGTATCATTCGCTCCACAATTATAGTAACAGGAATGGAAAATTGTTGTGATAACACACCATATAAGGTAGGAAGAGATAAAATTTCAATTCTTAAGGGAATTCCTTGCTCATAAGCTTGTCCTGTCAACGGATTTACTTGATAAACCTCTCCAGAAGAAATAAATGTTTGAACTGTTTCCACTATCATATTCCCTTCACGATATAGTTCATTTCCAGTCATAAGCACAACAAATTGAAGCAAAACAGACAAACCTAAAAGAAGATAAAATTTTTCACTATTTTTATCACTATTTTTAATTCCCTTATTTTTTTTATTTTTAATTGTCATAAAACATATAATTAGTCCTATAATACTTGTTATTAGTATTAAAATTACCCATACCCTAGCAATCAAAGAAAATGACTGTCCCCCAAAAACAGCCATCAAATGAGCTACCTCCGTAATTCCTATAGCAATGATAACGCCCGTTATATAATTATCTTTCCAAGTATATCCATACTTTGTATATTCACGTTTCCGTTTACTTCTATCTGCAATTAGCAAGGCACCTTTCCCCATGACAAAAGGAATTAATGCCAATCCTATCCATACTATAAAAATCATATTAACTCCAATCTATGAGTTTGTATCTATCCTATCTGAAACTGCTTAAAATATGAGGTTATTTTATCATATATTTCCCTCATACTCAAGCAAGGCATAAGAAGAAAGATTAGGACACACCCCTATGCAATATAAAAGGTTGTTCCCTTGCGCAAAAACACAAAGTAACAACCCTTTATAGACATTTCACCCCAAAGTACACTACAAATTGTCTTTTTTGTCTTTTTAATTAAAGAAAATCATGTTACATAAAATGATATAAAATATTTTCAACTTACATACATTTTATATCAAGTCTAATCTTATCAGCAATTCTTGCTATGTATTCACTATTTGTAGGTCTAGTTTTACCACCTTGAACAGAATACCCAAATAATTCTTCAAATGTATCAACATTTCCCCTCATCCATGAAACTTCAATGGCGTTGCGAATTGCCCTTTCTACTTTTTGGTCGGTAGTTTTAAAGTGTTTTGCAATGGTTGGATAAAGTAATTTTGTGACACTACTTACCACATCCATGTCCCTACCAGATAATAATATTGCATCCCTAAGGTAGTGATAACCCTTTAAATGTGCGGGAACTCCAATATCTAACATAATATTTGTAATATAACTCTCTAATTCATAATCCTTTACAGCAGCAATTTCCAAAATGAATACCCCTTTCATATGTCGAGCAGTGAACTTTATTATGAATGTCGAGGTAAATTTTACCATATATGTCGAAAAATGGAAAGGAGTTTTCATCGCGCAAAGTTACAATTTGTATGAATAAGAGACTATTTTTCCTCTTTTATAAGATAAATGGGACGCTGTTTAACTTCCATGTATGTTTTTGCCAAATATTGACCAACAATTCCCAAACAAAACAATTGCACACCACTAACCAAAGAGATAATACAAACCAAAGAGGGCCACCCGGAAACTGGATCACCAAAACATATTTTTCTTATAATGGTAACTACGATAAGAATAAATGCTAAAATGCAAAATATAACTCCTAAAACTGACGCAAACATTAACGGAATCGTAGAAAATGCCATAATTCCCTCTAGTGAGTACAAAAATAGTTTCCAAAAGTTCCATTTCGTTTCGCCTTTTACTCTTTCAACATTCTCATATTCTAACCATTTCGTTTCATATCCAACCCATCCAAAGATACCTTTTGTAAAACGATTGCGTTCCTTTATGGATAAAATTGATTCTACAACTTGTCTTGTCATCATGCGATAATCTCTTGCCCCATCTACAATTTCCGTTTTAGATAAATGTTTCATCATTCTATAAAACATTCTTGCAAATAAACTTCTAATAGGAGGTTCACCTTTACGTGTAACCCTTCTGGTGGCAACAGAATCATATCCCTTCTCGATATATTCAAGCATCTCTGGAATCAATGAAGGAGGGTCTTGCAAATCAACATCCATAATTACAACGAAGTCACCTTTTGACTTTTCAAGCCCTGCAAACATCGCTGCTTCTTTACCAAAATTTCTTGAAAAAGAAATCAATCTCACTCTTTCATCATTTTCAATTAATTTTTTAACCTCTATAACAGTTTTATCTTTAGAACCATCATCTATATAAAGCAACTCAAATTCTATTTCATTTTGTAAAAAAAAAGGATTATTTTTAGAAAATTCATTATAAAAATCAGCTACATTTTCTTCTTCATTATAGCAAGGTACGATAACGCTTAACAACTTCATAAAATATCCTCCAAATAAATACTAACGATTTAATAAGTATACTATTACCCATTTGCAAACGCAAGTATTTCTATCCCCAAAAATACAGTATTCATCGTAAATAATCATAACATACTATAGCTATCTCTTTCAAAATATAGTATACTGTTTCAAGTAGTTTATTGACCACTAATCTAAAGATAGCATTGAGCCAAAATAGGTTCGATGACCTAATTGATAGGAAAGCATGAATCATCATGTAGATAGGTATTATTATGTCATTTTTCACACAACTTTTTGGAAATACAATATTTCTGGCAGCGGCAACTGGCTGGCTAGTCGCTCAGATACTCAAAACACTGATACACATGTTTCTAACCAAGGAATTTCTTGCCGAAAGACTTGTGGGAAGTGGCGGTATGCCTAGTTCTCATTCCGCAACAGTTTGTTCACTTTCCACAGCTACTTGTTTCAGCTATGGTGCCGGTAGTTTTGAGTTTGCCGTCACGCTTATTTTATCCATTGTTGTCATGTATGATGCCATGGGTGTACGTAGAGAAACAGGAATTCAAGCCAAAATTTTAAATGATATGTTAGCAATTTTTGAAGATATGGGACGAAATGAGCTTACCATTTACGACAAACTAAAAGAGTTTGTTGGACATACACCTCTTCAAGTATTAATGGGGGCTCTTTTAGGAATATTCATTGCTGTTATTATGTGTATTTAAGTTTATCTTTTAGTTTCTTAAATTTCTTTTAATATTAAAAGCATTAATGACTTGTCTATTTTTATGTGTTATAATCGAGGATATGAGCGTATAAACGCATACATAATTTTACGCGAAGAAAGGACATACATATGAATAAAATAAAGCTATTATTAATCCTTGTAGCTTCCACAATGTTATTAACTGCTTGTAGCGATGACAGCAGTACCGACGGACCAATCATATTAGAACCCGAGGGAAAAACAACCACAGAATCAAATTCTACATCTGATGCAACAGGCGAAAACACAACACCTACTATTGTCTCAGAGGATGATACGCTTCCTCCTGCTGAAGGTATGTTAAGAAGCAAGCTCACCAATGAGTGGGTAGACGAAGATGTTGCCAATACAAGACCTATCGCACTTATGATTCCCAATGAGGTCGAAGCAATTCCTCATTACAATCTTTCCAAGGCCTCAGTTCTCTATGAAGCAAACGTTGAAGGAAGTATGACACGTTTACTTGCAGTCTACGATGACTGGAAGACATTAGAAAGAACTGGAAATGTTAGAAGTTTACGCTTGTACTTTGGTTTTTGGGCTACTGAATGGGATGCTTTTCTCGTTCATTTTGGCGGACCTTTCTATATTAATGATTTTATAGCAGAAAATACTACACAAAATATCAATGGTCTGATTGGAAGTGACGATGCCGCATTTTTCCGTTCCAAGGATAGATTAGCACCTCACAATGCTTATATAACTGGCGAAAATGTATTGTCTGTAATTGATAAAAAAGGATATAGCTTATCATACCGTGGTTTAGCAGATGATGATCATTATAACTTTACTACAAAAGCAAATCCTAATACCTTAGAACAATATTCAAGTTCTGTGGATGCAACATACATCGATTTAACTGCTTGTTACCCTACTACTAGAACTTATTTTAAATATGATGAATCCGACGGACAATATTATCGTTATCAACATTTATCTAAATCTAGCGATGGGCCTCATATGGACGAGGGAACTGGTGAGCAATTACATTTTAAAAATATTATTATTCAAAACACCAAATATGAGCGCATTGATGAACAAGGTTATCTTGCTTTCCAATGTCACGATACCACTCGCGATGGTTGGTACTTTACAAATGGAAAAGGCATCCATGTAACATGGAAGAAAACCTCCGATTATGGCGCTACACGCTATTATGATGATAATGGTGATGAAATTATTATGAATGCTGGTAAGACAATGGTTTGTATCGTAAAAGATGGAGATATTTTCTCTTATAACTAATGCTTATGAAATGATATAGAACGGGTATAGAATTTAAATTCTATACCCGTTTTGTTTGCCCTTATGATACCACGGATTGCTACGCACTTCGTGCTCTCGCAATCCTAAAAACATGAGAAATCCGCCCTATTCGGGCTACTTTCTCATGTTTTTGCGGGTCCTAAACTCATGCTTTTTCATGCCAGCATGAAAAGCATGATCTTTGGACCCTGGTGTTACAAGTTTAATCTGTTGATTGCGGAAAATATGGCTCTTACGGAAGCTCTTGTAATGTTGGAACTAACGCCTACACCATAAGTTACTTTTCCTGTATTACTGTCTAGCAAATGAATATATGCTGCTGCTTGAGAGTTGGAACCACTTTGTAATGCATGCTCTTCATAGTCTAGAACTTTAATGTCCACATTACGATCTATGGAAATTCCTCGGCGTACTGCGTCAATAGGTCCATTGCCAACAGCCTCAAAGCTCTTTTCAACGCCATGATCCGTATACATAACACTTACCCTAGTATCAAATTCCGTCTCTTCCTCACCATGCAAATCATCCACACGAAGCTTACGAAAATGAACTGGCTCTTTGCGTTCTAAATATTCATGACGGAAGCTTTCCATAATCTGTTCAGGCGATACTTCTCCCTGCTGTTCTGAAATACCTTGAATTACATTGGCAAACTCCTTATGCATTGCTTTGGGGAGTTTAAATCCAAAATAAGTATCCATAACAAAAGCAACACCACCCTTACCAGACTGTGAATTTATTCGTACAATAGGCTCATAATCCCTTCCAATATCCGCAGGGTCTATTGGAAGATATGGAACCTGCCAAATCTCAGCGTTTTTATCTTTTAACGCTTTCACCCCTTTATTAATTGCATCTTGGTGAGATCCAGAAAATGCAGTAAAAACTAATGCCCCTGCATATGGATGTCTAGGATGTATGGGAATTTTACAGCACCTTTCATATATCTCTGCGATTTCTTGAATATGTTCAATATGTAATTGGGGATTAACACCTTGCGAAAACATATTATATGCCACATTTAAAATATCTACATTACCAGTTCGCTCTCCATTACCAAATAAAGTGCCTTCTACTCGGTCTGCTCCAGCAAGAAGTGCAAGTTCTGCACTGGCTACTCCAGTCCCTCTATCATTGTGGGGATGTACACTAACAATGATGCTTTCTTTATTCTCTAAATTTCGAATCATCCATTCAATTTGATCTGCATATACATTAGGAGTATTCATCTCTACCGTTGAGGGTAAATTCAATATCATAGGCTGCTCTGGTGTCGGTTCCCATTCTCTCTGTACTGCATTACAAATCTCTAATGCGTACTCTAATTCAGTACCCGTAAAACTTTCTGGAGAATATTCTAACATTATTTTTCCTGGAAAATTAGCTGCATATTTTTTTACTAAAGCAGTTCCTTTTATAGCGATTTCCGTAATTTGCTCTTTCTCCATATTAAAAACTACATCCCTTTGAAGAGTAGAAGTAGAATTGTAAATGTGAACAATTGCTTGCTTACACCCTTCTAAAGACTCAAACGTTCTGGCAATTAATTCCTCTCTGCATTGCGTAAGAACTTGTATCGTAACATCATCTGGTATTAGTTTTCGTTCTACTAATTGACGAAGAAAATCAAATTCAATTTGACTTGCTGCTGGAAACCCAATTTCAATTTCTTTAAACCCAAGCCGAATTAGTAATTGAAACATTTCAATTTTCTCTTCCACAACCATTGGATCAATTAGCGCTTGATTCCCATCGCGTAAATCTACACTGCACCAAATAGGTGCTTTAACAATCTCTTTATCAATCCACTCTCTTTCAGAATAATTCACGATAGGATTTTTACGATATTTTTGATAATTCAGCATACATATCTCCCTTTCATTGCTTTTTTATGATATAACCACGAAAAAATCAGCTCATCTTTCAGATGAGCTGTCATTCATTCTCTATTCCCCAAGTCCACTCTCAACCGCTGCTACAAGAGTCTTGAGAGCTTCCTCTTCATCTTCGCCCTCACATATCAATTCAATCTCGTCTCCACTCTTCACACATGCTCCAAGTACACTTAAAACACTTTTTGCATTGGCAGTGCTTTCTTTAAACACAAATGTAATTAATGATTTAAATTGCATTGCCTCTTTACATAGGATGCCTGCCGGTCTAAGATGTAACCCAGTGGGGTTCTTAATAACTACCTTCTGACTTACCATATAATGCCTTTACCTCCAATTTGTTAAAATCATAGGTCTTCTCCTATAGAATGCCTTATCAACAGTCCACCTTAACTATAGCATGATTACCTGCCAATCTCAACCTATTTTTAGAACATAATATCTTGAATCAAGCTCGCAAGTTCTTTTGCGTCTTTCTGAATCACATTAATATCCTTACCCTCTATCATAACACGCACAAGTGGTTCTGTACCCGAAGGGCGAATAAGTACACGACCCTGACCCGCATATTTTTCTTCTAATTTTTGAATGGCCTCTGCAATTTCAGAATAATCAAAATATTTTTCTTTTTTATGATTGGCTACTTTTGCATTTACCAAAGCTTGAGGTAACACATTCATAATTTTCGCCAATTCAGACAAACTCTCCCCTGTATCCACCATTACTTGTAGCAAATGTAATGCACTAAGCAAACCATCCCCTGTAGTATTTTCATCCAACAAAATAATATGACCAGATTGTTCGCCACCCAAACTAGCTCCGATTTCTCTCATTCGTTCTAAGACATAACGATCCCCTACTTTTGTCTGTTCTGTAGTAATTCCTCTTTGTTCTCCCATAAGGAAAAAACCTAAATTACTCATGATAGTGGCAACAATTGTATTATTTTTCAGTTTTCCTTGATTTTTTAAATGATTCCCAATTATAGCCATAATTTGATCACCATCAATCACATTGCCATTCTCATCTACAGCCAAAAGTCTATCAGCGTCGCCATCAAATGCAAGGCCAATATGAGCTTTTTCATATACTACTCGTGCCTGCAACTCTTCCATATGGGTAGAGCCACAGTTAGAATTA